>JAUNTE010000093.1 GCA_030538855.1 Oscillospiraceae bacterium | reverse complement strand
AGGATATGGGTACTTTTATTCTGGTTGATATAATCCACCATGGCCGCCAAAGTGGTGGATTTACCGCTGCCGGTAGGCCCGGTGACTAAAATAAGGCCTCTGGGCTGCATGGCAAGCTGTTTTAAGATAGGCGGCAGCCCCAGTTCCTCCATTTTAGGGATGGTATCGTTCAAAAGACGGATGGCTGCGCAAAGGTTCCCCTGCTCCTGATAAATATTCACCCTCTGGCGGCATCCATCCGGCGTTTGATAGCTGAAATCAACGTCTCGCCCGCTTGCAAGAATATCCATCTGCTCGGATGTCATGATAGAAAAGATCAAATGCTTCATCTCATCGTAAGAAAGCGCAAATTCGCTGTCCATCAATTGCCCTGCCATCCGAAATATGGGGTTACGCCCCGCCGAAAGATGCAGGTCAGAACATTTCCTTTGCCGTCCCCATGCAATCAATTGGTCTACCGTCATCTCGCCCACCTCATTTTTTCATTTATAAAGATATCAAACAAAAAAGCCTTCAACGTCTTTTAATCCATATAATAAGCCAGTTTCAACAGCTCTTCTACCGTTGTAACGCCCTGCAGCACCAGTTCTTCAGCGCCTTCTAAAAGCGTTTTAAAATTCTGCTTTTCCCGTGCGTAGTCATAGATCTCTTCAATGGGATGCTGTTCGGCTATCATACGTTTGATGGCGCCGTCTATCGATACCACTTCATGCACCGCCGTACGTCCCTTATAGCCTGTGTTGTTGCAGGCCGGGCATCCTCGGCCGCGCCACAGGCGCTCGGCCTGGCCGTGCATAGCTAACGCTTCCTCTTCATCCGGGGTATATTCTTCTTTGCAGTAGGGGCAAATTTTTCTCACAAGGCGCTGTGCCACCAAACCCACGATCGAATTGGCCACCATATAAGGTTCTATCCCCATATCCTCAAGGCGGACGATAGAGGATATCGCGTCGTTGGTATGCAGTGTAGATACCACAAGATGTCCCGTGATGGCGCTGCGAATAGAGATCTCGGCCGTTTCCGCGTCCCGCGTCTCTCCCACCATGATGATATCCGGGTCTTGCCGCAGCAAGCTGCGCAGCCCTACCTCAAAGGTCAGCCCCGCCATGGTATTTACCTGTACCTGATTGATCCTCGCCAGATTGCGCTCGACAGGGTCTTCGATCGTCGAGATATTCACCTGACGCTGAGACAGCTGTTCCAGCGCCATGTACAGCGTCGTCGTTTTACCGCTTCCCGTAGGGCCGGTAATATAAATAACGCCGTGCGGGTTGCCCAGCATACCGGCAAACCGGCGGTAGTTCGCGTCGTTCATACCAAAATGGTTTTCATTGGATACCTTAGCCGCCGAGTTGAGATACCGAAGCACCACTTTTTCTCCATACACTGTGGGGATGGTGGAAACGCGCAGGTTCATCTCAACACCGTCAAGCCGGGTTTTAAAATGGCCGTCCTGCGGCATACGTTTTTCGGCAATATCAAGGTTGGACATGATTTTGGTACGGGCCACCAGCGGCTGGTGCAGGTTATGCGCCAGCGTCAGATAATCCAGCAGCATACCGTCGATACGCATCCTCACCTTTGTCTCCGTCTCAAACGGTTCAATATGAATATCGCTGGCGTTGGTGGTATAGCCGCGTGTCAAAAGAGAATTGAGCAGCTTGATGACTGGCGTCTGGTCGTCCCCGGCCTCCATCTCCTGCGCGGCGGCGTCGCCCAGCCGCTCTAAAGAATCGTCGGTGCCAAGGCTTTGATTGGCTGTTTTGGCAACCTGTTTCGCTTCGATCTCAGAATAATGAACGTCGATGGCCTGTTGTATCTTGGCTTTTTCCGCCAGTGTCACTACCACCGGCATACCTGTCACCAGACGAATATCTTCGATACCATAAAAATTCAGCGGATCGTTCATAACGACCGTCAAACGGTTGCCCTGGTTTGAAATGGCAAGCGCACAGTATTTTTCCGCCATCTGCCGGGGTATTTTTTTAACAGCCTCTACATCCACAGGGTAATCGTCCATGTTCTGCATCTGCAGGTTCATCTTCTGGCCCAAAGCCGTCAGCATCTGCAGCTCTGTAACGTATCCCTGCTCGATCAGCACCGTACCTAAACGCTTACCGCTGTCACGGTGTTCTTTTTGATAAGCCAGCGCTGAATTAAGCTGTTCTTCAGACAAATAGCCCATCTCTTTCAGCACTTCGCCTATGGGGATATTTTTCATGCCTTTTTTGCCTCCATATGGGTTTTAATCTATTTCGCTCTGATTTTTTATCATGGTATCGCTTGCAATATCCGCTCTTTCCGGCTCTGCGCCCTGTACAACGTCCAACGCGCATTCATAGGTATCAGACGACGCCACCGACCATCCGCGCAGCTGCCCGCCTTCCCCGTATTCATCCGCTTTTTCCTGGCACCAATACACCTGTATATGGTATCCGTTCCAGGGCCAGCCGCCCGCAGGGTCCCACAGCATATTGGCAATACGCTGTTTGCACATATAAAAATTGCCGTCGCTGCCTATCACCACGTCTCCCTTTTCGTAGGTGCTGGTGCCCTGCCACACGCCGTCCTCAATACAGCGCCATTCACTTACCATGTAGTCGTCACCCGGCGGATAAGAGGCGTTTGTCTCTCCGGTGGCGATATAAAGCTTTCCGTCCGGGCCGTAGATATAGTCGCCTGCGCTATAAGGCGTGCCCTGTGGAAAGGTCTTGATTTCCAATCCCTCCGGCGGTTTATATTGCTTGTCAACGGTATACGGCCCATCTCCGCCGTAAGTTTCCTCTACCATCGCCGGCGCAAATTCATAAGAGATCAGCAAATTTTTCTTTTCTGCACCCGCCAGGTTTTCAATTCTCAGCCCCAGTCCCGCGCCGGTATCCTTATCGCGTAAAGACAGTTTGTCGTAAATGTTGAGCAGGCGCACCGCCGACTGTGTATTGTACTGCTCTATCCTGTGCTCGTCTTTAATGGTAAAGCTCAACTGCAATACGCCGTCGGATACTATCTGCGTCTCCAGCAGCATTTTTGCGTTGTTCAAACCCACCGGCGTATAAACCTGCGTAAATCCGTCCGTCCTTGTCCCCAACTGTATCGTCGTATCCGTCACCTGGATAATATTTTCATACTTTGCCCCGGAAGAAGGGGTGCTGCCGGGCTGTAAAGCGATATGCACCGCGTTCTGCAGCCGCTGGGTCAGTACATGATACATCTGGTCTCCGGTCAGTTTCCGCTCGTTCATACGGGCCGAGCGGTTTGCCATATTGATGGTAAAGATCAAAATAGAAGAGGACATCGACATAACAAGCAGCAGCAAAATAAGGCTGACGGATATTTCCACCAGCGTAAAGCCTCTGCGTTCACGGCGCAAACGGGATATTTTTTTGAAAGCTCCGTGCAATATCTTCCCTTCTCTCGTCGCTGCTTTTAAGGCGCGGTCTGCGGTATAGGCGTCACGATAAACTCCGTCAAATCGGCGGCAGGGTTTTCCGGGTCCTCTTTGCTGTTATAATTTCCATAAAAAACGATCTCCGTGCCGTTCAGCGTCAAACGTACGCTGCCCGGCACCGTCGCCGTCACACTTCCGGCAGCGATCTCGCCCGCGTTTTCCTGTCCCTGCCGCTCAATCGCGTCGCCCCGGCTCATCACCTTTTGGGCTGTCAGCAGCCCTGAAAACAGCACCAGCGCAAAAATCGCAACCAGCAGCATTCCCACCATACCTTCCACCAGCGTCATACCGTTGCGGTTTTTTAAAAACTTTTTCATGGCCCTGGCGCCTCCAGTTCTTCTCCGTCTGTATAACCCAGCACGATCCACTGCAACACGGCTTTTCCGCCCACCAATACTGGGTCAGGCTGGATAGTGGTCTCGACCCCAGCCGTATTCACCATGGTAATTTTCGGCTTTTTTGCGCCGAAAAGCGTAGCGCTTACCGTACAGGGCCCTTTTTCACTCTCAGCCACCGCTCTCACATAAATACGCTTATCCCGTCTCTCATCCGCAAGCAGTTTTATGGTAACGGTACAGCTGCCCATTCCATTTTCAAACGACATCACGGTAGAAAATTCAGTGCCCACATGTCCCTGAAGGGCCTCATAAATAAGCTTGCTGTTTTGAGAACCGCTCTCCAGCTCTGCTACGATCATATCCACCGTGCTGCGGGCGGTTTGATAAGCTTGACGCTGCGTACCGTTATTGACGCTGCGCTTTGTATAGCCCAGCGCCATCAGCAGCAGCGCGGTAATGATGATAAATAAAATCGAGCTGATCTGCACGGCCCATAAAATGGCCGAGCCCGGGTGGCTGCGGTATGTCAGCCGTTCTTTTTTTGCTTTTTTCATCCCAGCCGCCCCTTTCTTCATCGATATGGCGCTTCAGTTTTTATGCTGTATATTCCCGCTCCATCAGCAGACGCATAACAAGGGTGTATTGATTGTCTCCCGTCTGCTGCGGCGCCTCTCCTTCATCCTCGGTACCGCCGGCATCCTCTTCTTCTCCATCCTGCACAGGCGCGGTTTCGCCTCCCTCACCCGGCACATAAGAGAACCCCATCAGCTGCAGCCTCGGAGAATCTTCGATATCCTGCAAAATACGGCTGAACTGCTGTGAAGAAGCATAAAAGGTAAACGAAACGTCGCATATGGTCGCGGTGCCGAAAAAGCTTTCTTCCAAATCAAAATAAGGGCCGACAGACTGGTCTTTTTTCAGTTCAGACATGTTGAAAGTCAGCGGTGTGACCCCATTTTTCAAAAGCACCTCGGTAGCGGCCCGGTCTATCTCTTCCGCGTTCATTTCAGGATAAAAATTTTTCATTGCCTCGGCCAGCGCTTTTTCCAATTCTTTTGAGCGCTGGTTCAGCGTCTCCGCCTGCTGCGTGGTACCACTCATCAGGGCATATTGGGTCTGCGCTTTATTATACTCCTCTTCCAGCGCGCTTTTCGCCTCCATGGCAGGAAAAATAAACCCCATCAGCCCCCCTGTAAGGATCAAAAAGCAAATCAGAAAATAGAGCATAACTTTTTCACGTTTTGAAAGCTTGGTATTCATACGCCCTCCTCCTGCCGGTTCTCGGCTGTATCGGGCTGTAAAAGCGAAGCGTCCGCTTCATCCAGCTGTCTCGGCGTCATTTCGGCATAGATTTGAAAAGAATACGATAAAAGCGTATCGTCGTTCAGCGCCTGCGTATTCTGCCATCCTGAATAGGTAATTTCAGTGAAACGGCCGGTCTTTCTCAGCCGCTCTGCAAAAGCAGAGGTATCCCCCACCCCGCGCACGGTGCCATAAAGCGACAGCTTGTGTTCTTCTGCTGAATACTGCATATTGACCAGCTGAATATCCTCTGTCAGACAGCGGGCGATATCGGATAAAAAAGCGCTGCCCATTTCCGGGTAAGTTTTAGCGCAGGCCGAAACCAGGTTCAAATTATTCAGATACATCGATTTGGCGCTGTTTGCTTTTTGAAACTCCTGCGCGGTGGCATAGGTGTTGCCCCCCTGCATCATGGACATTTTTAAATTCAGGTCGTCCATTTCAAGCTGCATGGCCTGCTGTGAAAAATTCAGCAAAACCCAACCGCCGATACAGCCGCCCAATAACAAAACCGGCAGCAGTACAATGCCCGCTTTTTTCAGCTGCGCTATATTGATCTCTTTCTTCTTTGCCATAGGCAAAAGAAAGTTGACGTCTTTCTGTTTCAGCTTTCTCATTGATCTTTTCCCGCTTTCTTTACGCTTTACGAATCAAACAGCCCAGGGGTATCATATAATTGGCCGGTATTCCCTGAATGCGCCGGTCCTGTACCGAGGCCATCTTTGTCTTGGGCATTTCCGATACCCGCAGCGAGAAGCTTTGCGCCAACTCCGCCAGCATCTTCAGCGTATCCTCGTCTATCCCACAAAAATATGCCGCCTCTATCTCTTTTTTGGTCTGTTCAGATTTATTGAATTGAATCAGCGACGACATCTGGCTCAATATCTCGTTGGCCAGCGCCTCGGTGCCCGCCGGTGAAAACAGCCGTGACCGGCTGCTGTACATGTATACGTTGTCAACAAATAAACCTGAGGTCATATTTCCATTTTCAATGATTGAAAAAATATAGGTCTTCCCCGACAATTCCGGCATATATGAGATGGCTTTCAAAAAGCTGTTCAGGGATATATCGATGCTTTCCACTTTCAGCTTGGCCTCTGAAAACAGGTCAAGATACCGCTGTAACAGCTCCCGTTCCGCCGCGCTGCATATAATGGTGCCGTTTTGTCCCCCGGCCGCTTTTGCCTCCAGCACCGCGTAATCGCAGACAAGGTCCTGATAGGTTTCGCTCAAATCGGCAAATTCGTCCGCCGTATATTTTAAAAGCTGCTTTGGGGCAAGCATAGGTACTGTGCAACGTTTTGTCAGGATATTGGTGCTGTCTATCACGATACGCAGTTTTCCAATCAGCTTTTTTTCTTTTTTCAGGCGCAGCAGCGCCTGCTTCAGCGCTTCTTCGTCGGTGATGACGCCATTGATCAGCACGCCCTCGCCCAGCTGAACGCAGGAGGCCTTTTTCACCTGAATGCTTTTGCCTGAAACCTTTCCGGTGACGACCTTCAAAAGATCGTTGAAAAAATAAATTGCGGTATCCATAAATAAGCGTTTCTCCTTCGCGGTTTTTTCGCTTTCCTCTCAGCTCATTTGCTGATACATGGTAAACAGCGGCAGCAGTACCGACACCACGACCACGCCGATCATCAAGCCCATTACGATAATCATCAAAGGCTCGATCATAGTGATCAGTTTATCTATCGCCTGTTCTGATTCATAGTCAAAAGTATCGGCGATCGAATCCAGCATCTCATCCAAACGCCCAGCCTCTTCACCGATATAAATGGTAGAGATCAGCTTTTTATCAAACCCTTCTACCGGCTGTATCGAGCCCGACAGCGTCTCTCCGCTTCGCACGCGTGAGGCCACACCCCCAAACTGAGAGGCAATATAGGTGTTGCCGATGGTACCCGACGTCACCTCCAGCGCCCGCAGCATGGATAACCCGCTGCTGTACATACTGCTGAGGGTGCGGGCAAAACGGGCGGTATAGATGATTTTCATTAGCCCGCCCACCTTGGGCAGCCGCAGCTTCAGCTTGTCAACGGCCAGTTTTACGGTAGGCATACGCAAAACCACGATCACCACGGCCACCACGATGAGAACGCCTGTCATCACAAACAAAAAGTTATCTGTTAAAAAGTGGCTCAGCCCCATAACCGCCATGGTAATGCCCGGCATCTCGGCCCCTACTGAATCAAACATATCAAAAAAGCTTGGCAGCACCCCGGTGAATACAAAAACCATAATGGCCCCGCCCAGACACAGCAGAATGATGGGATAGGTCATGGCGCTGCGCAGCTTATTGGCGGTCTTTTGTTCCTTCATATAATGGTCGGCAAGCTTGGCCGCCACCTTCTCCATTGAGCCGCTGGCTTCTCCTGCACGGTACATATTGATCATCAGGTCAGGAAAACAGCCCACCTGTTTTTCCAGCGCATCCGACAATACCACCCCCTGCTGCAGCTGGCGGTATACGCGCCGGTATACCTTCTGCATGGCAGGTTTCATGTCGCGCTGCAAAATAATATTCACCGCGCGCACCAACGTGATGCCGGAGGCCATCATGGCCGCCAGCTGCCGGTTGAAATCCGCCAGTTCCTCTGGCTTAAAACGGTAAGAGCCGTCCTCTTTTGTCTTTACTTGTTTTGCTTTCAGCAAAAACATTTTTTTCTGTTTTAAACGGGCTTCCAGCTGCTGCAGGTCGGCAGCTTCCATGGAATCTCTGACGATTTGAGATTCCAAATTTTTAGCCGTATACTGATAAATCGGCATGTACGCACCATTCTTTCTCATGTCATAACAGATAAAACAACATGAAACT
>JAUNTE010000092.1:5464-7963 GCA_030538855.1 Oscillospiraceae bacterium | reverse complement strand
CAACATTCCTTTCATTTGGCTTTTATTCTAACATAGAACATCTTTCGCTTCAATTTTAAAAATTTCCCAATTTATGTTACCATATGTTGGGGTAATATACAACATATGGTGTCTTAAATCACTTCAAAAAAACACATTATTCTACCCTGTAACGATTGAAAGCTTCCGTTATGTTTCAAAAACATAACGGAAGCTTTTATTTTTTAAATTTTAAATCTTTTAATGAACCATCAGCGATGGCAAACAGCAAAAAAGCGGGATAATAAACAGCAATATCGCCGCAAATCTTCCGCGCAGCAGCGCTTTCCCGCATTCCGGCATCGCTTTGATATCCCCTTTAAAATATCGCGGATGCCTGCAAAGGAACATCAGAAAAAACAAGGCCGACAAGATGGTGTAAAGCAGATTTTTATCATAAAACGGCAGAAAATCTAAAATCGTCTTTGCCGTCTCAGGCTGATAGGAAATAAACGGTGCCAGAATTCCCGATCCAAACATAATGCTGTCTATATTTCCCTGCCATACGTTTGCTATCAAGACAGTTAAAACCGCCATCGCCAAAATATCAAGCCAATAAAAAACAGGCTGTTTTTCATATAAAACCAGACCAAACACCCAAAATGGTACTCCAAAAAGCAGCCATTGCGGATGAAAAGTAGAAAGGCCAAACAGGACAAAACAGATTCCCATAGAAAGGTAGACGGCCCAAAGAAAACGCTCCTGCGTGGTCTTTGGCTTTACAAAATAGGCCCATGCACATAATAAAACAGCGATAAACGGCACGATCTGGATCGCCGCTATCCCAATATCCAGCCCCAGCGCCGAAGTATAGGTGAGCGCCCTGAACCCAAACACACTTTTCCGAAACGCTTCCGACGGCAGATATATAAGGGTTTCTATGATGAGCGGAAGCAGCCCCGCGCCTAATTTATAAAGCAGGCGGCCAACGCGCTTTTCTTTTAAAAACAAAAATACGATCATAATGGCCAAGGCATAATATTTAAATGTCGCCGCCACGCCAAAACAGAGAATAAAGGCCCAGTCTTTATTTTTCAAATAAAACAGAATGCCCAGCAGTGTAAAAAATACCACAAAACTATCATATTGAGAAAAAACAAATTGGCTGAACACGGCAAATGGGGCTGTAAAAAATAAATACATCCCAAGCCGCGCTTTTTTCTCTCCGCAGCCCAGCTCTTTTAAAATTTCGAATACCAATATCCCACAGCCCAAATAAAACAGGCAGGGCAGTATTTTGTACCACAGCGTCAGCAGCATATGGGGCGATTGCCCGATTCCTACCGGTCTTGCGCCAAAAAGCCAGGGGATCGTATTCCACAAGGCAAACAGCCAAAAGGTGCTGGGCATATAATTGGCCCCATATCCGCCGGTAGCGGCATGGCTGGCGTCATAGAAATCAAAAAAGCCATGTTCCAAAAATAAAAAAGAACGGTCGCCGGTAACATTGATATCCCCCTGCCCAAACAGCAGCAGGCAGCCTCCGGCAAGTATCATAAAAAAGGCCGCGTCGAGCCATCTGTTTTTGGGCGGTGTCCCCCCCCCCCCCGGGGCGCGCCATACCCTTGCCGTTTTCACTTTGCGGCACCGTTCTCAAGTTCGTCACGGATGTAAGAAAGCTCCATCAGCTTGTTTACCACGCCCTCCACATCCAGACGGGTGGTGTTGTGGCTGGTATACGCTTCGTCAGCCTGGGTGGCAACCTGCCCCTCCACAAAATATCTGTCATAGTTGAGATCACGCTCATCCGCCGCCACGCGGAAATAATGCCCCATATCCGTCGCTTTCAGCCGCTCTTCGCGCGTCATCAGCGTCTCATACAGCTTCTCGCCGTGCCGGGTACCAATAATACGGGTGCCCGTATCGCCAAATAATTTCTGTACCGCTTTGGCCAGGTCGCCAATGGTGGAGGCGTCGGCTTTTTGAATAAACAGATCGCCGGGGTTTGCGTGTTCAAAGGCAAACAGCACCAGGTCCACCGCCTCTTCCAGGCTCATCAAAAACCGGGTCATATCCGGGTCGGTGATGGTGATGGGCTTGCCCGCTTTGATCTGGTCGATAAACAGGGGTATCACGCTGCCCCGGCTCGCCATCACATTGCCGTAACGGGTACAGCAGATGGTGGTCTCCTCGGGTTTTACCGTGCGGGCTTTTGCTACGATCACCTTCTCCATCAGCGCTTTGCTGATGCCCATGGCGTTGATGGGGTAGGCCGCTTTATCGGTAGAGAGACAGACGATGCGCTTCACCCCCGCGTCAATGGCGGCCGTCAGTAAGTTATCGGTGCCAATAACGTTGGTCCGCACCGCCTCCATAGGGAAAAACTCGCAGGAGGGCACCTGCTTCAGGGCCGCCGCATGAAAAATATAATCCACACCCTTTACCACCGGCCGGATGCTGTCGATGTTGCGCACATCACCGATATAAAATTTGATTTTTTCGCTCAGCTCGGGATATTTGGCCTGATATTCATGCCGCATA
>JAUNTE010000092.1:2774-5454 GCA_030538855.1 Oscillospiraceae bacterium | reverse complement strand
TTTCATCGCGTGAAAAAATACGTATCTCTCCGATATCCGTCTCCAAAAAGCGGTTCAGCACCGCGTTGCCAAAGCTTCCCGTCCCTCCGGTAATCAATAAGGTCTTTCCTGCAAAGATACTTTTTCCCATGTTCAGTCTCCTTTTTTACTTTGATGATCCTGCTCAAGCAAAGACATAATACGAGAATTCCACCATTTTCCTTTATGAAAATAGTTCTCCCGCAGCAAACCGTCCTGCTGAAAACCAAGCTGCAAATAAAGTTCCTGCTTCGGGGTATCAAATTCATAGATCTCCGTCCAGATCTTATGCAGCCCCAGTTCCTGAAAGCCATAGTCAAATAAAAGCCCGCAAGCTTCCTGCGCATATCCCTCTTTGTCTATATACGCATTGTTCCAGCCTATATAAAGCGATAAATCGGCAAAACGCTGCACCCAGTTGATATAGCACAGTCCGCAGCAGCCCAGCCGCTCATGCGTCTCGTCATTTTTGACAATGGTAAACATGACGGTATTGCGGTCGTTCACCACACAGTTATTGAACCACTGCTCCTGGTTCTGCAGATTGAGCTCCCGGTATTCCCGAAAATACTGACGGTACTCCGGCCGGTTGCGCCATTCCATTAAATAGGGCAGGTCTTCTTTTTCCACCGCGCGCAGCGCCGTTTTTTCACCGCAGATCATCGCACATCCTCCTTCAGCAGCATGGCGCCGCCCTTCAAGTTTCTCACCGCGCGTTTTCCTACCGCGGCCCCGCGTTCATACGGCTCAAATCCGGCTTCGCTTCTGGGGCGCAGCGGCTCCAGCATATCCTGCGTGATCTCTTCTCCCTCGTTTACATCGCACGTCAGATAAAGCCCCCGCTTCTGCACAATAGAAGTTTGTTCTTCATTCTTCTCTATTTTTTTCACGCCGTCGCCCAGCGCGGCAAACAGGTCGTTAGAAGCGTCTACCATCTCGCGCCACACCTTCGGCGTCGTTGAAAATTTATGGTCGGGGCCGGTGCGGTCATTATCGTCCGTAAAATGCTTTTCTCTCACTCTTGCGCCCAGCGCTATGGCGCCCAGCACGGTAGTATAGCCCAAAGTATGGTCAGAAAGCCCCAGCACCACATCTGGATATTTTTTCGCGTATTCTTTCAAAACATTCAAATTGATATATTTTAAATTTTCATGTTCAGCCGTGTAGTTGGTATTACACTGCATAAGCACCAAATCCCCGGTACTGCGGCGCACCGTCTCCACCGCGCGCTCTACCTCCCACATCGTAGCCGCCCCGGTAGCCAGCAGCACCGGCTTTCCTTTTCGGGCGATATAGTCCAGCATCTCGTGCCACGAGATCTCTCCTGACCCGATTTTAAAGCAGGATACGAAGCGGTCGGCCCAATCCACTGACGCAAAATCATAGGGGCTGGTCATATATGCAATGCCTATTTCATCACATTTTTCTTTCAGGCGGGGCGTCCAGTCATCCGGCAAAGAGGCGTCTTCATATACCTCGTAAACCGGTTTCGCCCATTCTTTTTGATGCGAGAGCTGCCCGTTGAGACGGCGAAACCCGTAATCGCTTACAATTTTCGCCGCTTTAAAATTTTGAAATTTAGCGGCGTCCGCCCCGCTTTCTTTTGCCAGTTCGATCAATTTAAAAGCCCGGTCGATGTCTCCGTCATGGTTCGCTGCGATGTCCGCGATAAAATAAGGGGCATGCGCCTCTCCTACCCACACATTTCCCAGTTTGATCTCTTTCATTCATAGCCACCCTTTTTTAGTTTTTGCGGATATCCTTCATCCCAAAGGCGCTTAAATTCCGCCACGCTCTGCTGAGGGGTAGAAATGGTGATCCCCAACTTTTTGCATATGGCGGTATTGTCAAGCCCCATATTTTGCGTGCGGGGCGCTTTAAATTCAAAATTTTTCATGCTCGCTTTATTGATAGACCCTGACAAACCAAATTGTTTTCTGATTTCCAGCGCCATTTCATATTTAGAGATCGCCCCCGTGCTGCAGATATGATAAACGCCGCTGACGTCCTCTTCCATACAGCGTTTTAATATTCCGGCCAACTCGTTTACAAGGATGGGCGAAAACCATATATCATAAAACATATTCAGCTCCAGCCCATCCTCCAACGATTTTTTTATCCATTCGCCAAAGCTGCTTTTATCCCTGAAATTATAGCCGTAGATGTTGGTGCGTACCACCAGGCCGCGCGGGTTTTTCAGCACCTCCTGCTCGGCGGCCGCTTTTGTTTTTCCATATACGCTGATGGGCTTGACCTCATCCTCTTCCCTGTTCATGCCCTGCTGATTTCCGGGAAAAACCGCATCGCTGGAGATAAAGATCATTTTCGCGCCGACAGCCGCTGAAGCTTCCGTCAGCCGTTTCGTCAGTTCGTAATTGATTTTCCACGCATAGTCCGGGTCTTCCTCGCACCCGTCTACGTTTACAAGCGCCGCGCAATGGATGAGATAATCCGGTTTTTCTTCTAAAATTTTATTTTCCAGCTGCTCAAAATCCAATACAGACCCTACATAGCTGTCCACATCTTTGATATGAATGGCGTTGCGGTCTATGCCGCAGATGTGATAATCGTCCCGCAGCAGATAAGAAATATTGGATCCGAGCAGTCCGGCGATCCCTGTGACAAAAATAGATTTTCCCATTCCGCTTCCTCCCCTTTAGCG
>JAUNTE010000092.1:0-2764 GCA_030538855.1 Oscillospiraceae bacterium | reverse complement strand
AAGATGCGTTCATCGGCTTGACCGCAGGCGCTCATAATCGATCTGCGCTTTATGCGCTTCGTAATACCGATACAACTGCTCCAGCGCGTCCTGTGTGCAGGTAAGCCGCATATTTTCATACTCTGACCGCAGCCGTTCGTTACTTGCAGTATAATCTAAATTTCTTCCTTGTTCAAGTACTGTGACAGGCAGCGTCTTACCCGCCGCCTTCAGCACCATCCCGGCAAGCCGGGTAAGCGGGTAGGGCTGCCCCTGACAGATGTTATAATCATGATAACGGGGGGTATGTTCCAAAAACCATTCTATAACGGGCGGCAGGTCTTCAATGTAAAAAAAATCGAAGCTGCACTCTTTGCGGATGGTGAGCGGCAAATCGAACGCCGCTTTGCAGCAAAGGTTAGAGAGAAATTTAATATCCCACAGCTCATATTTTCCAAAAATGCCGAACAGCCGTAAATTATAGATATTTTCTGAACGCCGGGCCAGCAGATTCATGGTATACTTCGCCATGCCGTATTCTGACACCGGTATCGTCTTTCCAAACTCCTCTTCCCGCACCATTGTGATATCATAGCGCTTGTCAAATTCAGCGCCGGAGCCAAAGTAAAGTACCTTCTCCACCCTATGGCTGATTTTTTCGATGTTTAAAAACATCTGCATATCGTTATAAAATTCTTTTTCTGCGCCGTTGAACATCGGCACATGCACCGCCGCGTGGACGATCGCTTCTATACCGTTTTCCAGCACATACCTCTCCAGCGCCTGATAATCCAGCAGTTCCAGTTCACTGTGCGGCGGCGCAAAAACCTCATACTTTCCGGCAAGCGCTTCTTTTAAATTGCGGCCCACAAAACTTTTAGGGCCCGCCCCTGTAATCAAAATTTTCTTCATCATTATTCCCAATCCGGCATATTTTCCCGCTGCTCCTCTTCCGAAAGGAAGGGATACAGATTTTCCAGCCTCGAGGAGGTAAACGTTCCGTCCGCGTTGGCAACGGTCATCGATTTCGGTATCTCGTCAAAGTTTATAGAGCCCACCACCTCGCACAACGCCGGCAGATCATCCTTCATCACCTCACGCAGCACAGGCTCGATCTCGTCGTCGTTATGAATGCAGTAATAGGGCAGCATGTAGGCCTTTGCCAGGGCCTGTATGGACGGAAAGCCCAGCCCGCTCTCTTCATTGCATCCCGCAAAACGAGAGGCAAAATTATTCTTCTGCATGGTATAGATAGAAGCGTAGCCCCCGTTGGATAAAACAAACAGCTTGAGCGGAAGCCGATAGGTACTTATCAGCGCCAGCTCCTGCACGTTGTGCTGCAGGCTGCCGTCACCCTCCAGCACCAGCGTGCGCTTTTTGCCGCCGGCAATACAGCACGCGATGGCGCTGGGCACACACCACCCCATAGAGCCCAGCCCCATGGAAGTGACAAATTTTTGGCCTCTTTTCAGGCGATAGGCCATATGAGAGATACCGCATGTCCGCCCCGACGAAGACCCAACAAAAATGTCCCGCGTCTCCGAATAATCCGACAGCTTGTCTGCAAACCGAAAGCCGTCTGTTTTCCCCTCGTTGTCAATGGGCTGTTTTTCTCTTGAAAGCGGATATTTTTCTTTCATGGCCGTACAATAGTTCAGCCATACTGTATGGACGGGGTTTTGATAAAGTTCCCTGCTCTCCCAAAACGCGTCTAAAAACGCCCCCGCATCGGCTGCGATCTTCATAGCAAAAGGGATGGCCAATTTATCGATCTCTTTTGCTTCGATATCCACCATAACCTTTTGGGCCATGGGGGCGAAGCGCTCTTCCGCGTAAGCCGTAATGGCCGGGTTCAGCCGGCTGCCGATCACGAGAAGAAAATCGCTGTTTTGTAAAACATAGTTGGAGTACCGGGTAGTGGGGATGCCGGGCGAACCCATAAACAGCGGCTCTTCATCCCCAAACACACCCTTGGCACGCCAGGTAGCCAGCACGGGTATTTGAAAGCGCTCGGCGATCTCACGGATAAGCTGTTGTTTCCCTGCCGCCACAACCCCATGCCCAATTAAAATAACAGGGCGTTTCGCGGCGTTGAGCAAACCGTATAACTGTTCGATCGTCTCTTTCGTTATCTCATAGGTCTCGGCGGCCCCTTCCGCTGCGGGGTCAAACCCATACAGCTCGGTTTCTTCCACCTGCGCGCCCTGCACGTCCAGCGGCACGTCTATCCACACCGGGCCGCGGCGGCCATGCGTGGCGAGATACACCGCTTTTTCCAGATGATAGCGTATTTCCTCCGCCTTCAGTACGGTCACGGCGTATTTGGTAACAGGCTTCACCATCGGCACAATGGCAACCTCCTGCGCGCCATAGATACGCAGGCCCTGCAGCTGCCCCATCTGAGAAGTTTTGCATTGCCCTGAAAGATACAGTACCGGGGTCGAATCCAGCCACGCGCCGGCGCAGCCCGTCACGGCGTTGGTCGCGCCCGGGCCGGTGGTTACCAGGCAGGCGCCTAAATGATTGGTAAATTGCCCATACGCCTCGGCGCAGATACCGCTGGCCTGTTCGTTCAGGTTAAATATGCACTCCAGCCCCGGCTGCTTGCCCACGCTGTCCAGCATATGCATCATACCGCCGCCTGAAATCAAAAACACATGGCCGATCCCGTTGTCCACTAAAAACCTTGAGATATAATCTGATACCTTTATCTTACCCATTTTTACGCGCCTCTTTTTGCTTTAAAGTAAAGAAAGTAACGCCGCCCAGCAGCAGCAATTGTATC
>JAUNTE010000426.1 GCA_030538855.1 Oscillospiraceae bacterium | reverse complement strand
ATTCTCTGCTCCTTCACTCTCAGCTTACGCTATCTGTCTGTTTTCTTCCACCGCACTGACCCCTTGTAATAGAAAGCGGCAATCATTTTCAAACTCTTCTCCGTTGTCCACACACACGATAGATAAAATAACCGTTTCATTGGGCACGCCGCTATCTATTTCAACAGAAAATCCACCTTCACGTTTCGGATAAAAAAACGCTTTTTCCTCATCATCGATAAAAAATTTTATTTCTACATTTTTGCCGTTAAAAGGCCAATAACCATCTATCCTTATTTTTCCGGTAGACCCGGCCGTCGCCCATAAAGCCGCGTTGGGCATTACCCAGTTATTTTCGTCGATGCCTCTTTTCAAACCGCCGGCTTCTTTTACTTCCTTTTTTACGCGCTCTGTAACCTCTTGTATGGTCAGCTCACCGCTGGCAGCCGTTTCCACATAGAGCACAACGATGTCCTCATCCCATTCAGCGGGTGCAATATCAAAAGTTGACAATACAATGATCTGCTCGGGCACACTTGCCTCCTCTATCTCTGCCGGCCGGTGCGCCTGAAACGCTTTCAACGTAGTGCGCCTGATATAATTTTGGCTTGCGGCCTGCCATGGGTCCACCACAAAAACAATATCTTTTTCCCAAAATTCATCTTCCATAGGCACTTGAATATTCTCATATATCCAGTTGTTGACCTGCTGCTCATGCCAGTAATATAAATTGTTCCAATAGCTGCGATAGCACATTTCAGCCGGATATGCCACCAATGTATAAAGCAGCAAAATACAGGCAGCGCCCCCGCATAACAGGCGCTTATGCTTGCCGCTGTTTTTTCCGGCTCTCCAAAATTCTCCGCACAAATAAGCCAGATACAATAAAATTGCCGCGTAAGGGATATACATCCATCGCATTTCAAGACGGATAGAAATAGAATTTATCACCATCATCGCGCCGATAAAGCAAAAAAACAAAATCGTGTTTCTCAGCACATCGCCTCTGCGTTCCTTATTTTTTATAATAAAAATCACTGCGCAGATCAGGCTCAGGCATAACAGCGCGGCCATACCGCATACTAAAATCTTTGCATAGACGGGCAGATGGCTGAACGGAATGCCATTCAGCCATGGCACACCCTCAGGGTTAAATCCAAACAGGTACAAAAAGTTTTCAATAAAAAAGCGTCCGGCGCTTCCAAGAGATAATGTGCGTGAAATTTCATATCCTGAGTTCCCCGTCATCCAACTGACGGGCATCAAAAAGTATCGCAGCGCAAAATATCCTACAAACAGCAAACTGGACGGCAGCAAAAAAGTTGCCGCCTTTTTCCATGAAAGCGTTTTATATTCTCTTAGAAAAAAAGCGATTATAAAAAGCGGAAATAGAACAGCGATTCGTTCATGGGTAAAAACCGCCAAGACCCAAAAAAGGCAAGCCAGAATAAAATATAACGTATTTTTACTTTTGGCGTTCAAATACTGAAACAGACAAAACAAAAGGCTTATGGAAAAAGCCAGTGTAAACGACTCCATGATCCCATAAAATTGAGATACCGTATAATAACTGAACCGAG
>JAUNTE010000091.1 GCA_030538855.1 Oscillospiraceae bacterium | reverse complement strand
AGTATTACGAGGCTTTGGATATGACGGAGAAAAAAATAGAGACCTTGTGCGGTTATGCGGCGTCACGTCAAAAAATAGTGGAAATTGGATGCGGCCAGGGGAAGGCGCTGCTTACAGCTTCAAAATATTTTTCTCAGTGTTTGGGGGTAGAACCCTCGCGGGAAGAGTGCGCGGCCGCGGAAAAAAACAATGTTCTGGTACAGTGCGGCTATTTTAATGAACAGCTGAACTTGAGCCGTGATTTTTCAGCATTTATGTGTTTTCAGGTATTTGAGCATCTGTCGGATATCTATGAAGTGCTTGATTATGCTTTTGAAGTGCTGGAAACAGGGGGCGTGGGCCTTATCAATGTACCCAACGGACAGGAATTGCTGCGTACGGGGGCCTATCATCAGTTTATTACAGAGCATATCAACTATTATACGCCTTTCAGCCTTGCGCTGGCCGCAGTCAGGGCGGGTTTTGAGATCATCCGGGCAGATGCGGTGAAAGAGACGATGGAATTGGACCTGTATGTACGAAAACCGGAGAAAGAAAAATGCCTCGATTCCTGCAAGCGCACACAGCGGGATGAAGTGAATAAGTTCTTGGAGGACTCAGAGAGGATAACGATTTGGGGCGCGGGGGCAAAAGCGCCTGTTTACAGCGGCTTGCTGGATAAGCCCGCGCGGGTCGTCCATCTGATGGATATGGACCCCCAAAAAGAGGGCAGGTATGTCAGCGGGATATCGGTGCCGATAGAACCTGTTTCAGACAGGCCGCTGAGAGAGAGCGACGCCGTTCTGATTTTTGCTTCGGCGTATAACGATGAAATCATAGAAAAATTGCGTGAAGATTATGGTTACCGTGGAAAGATCGTTTATTTTGAGGGGGATACGGTGCGGGGATCTGTGCAGTAGAGAGATACGGGGACGAGATGAACGGCAGCTGTGCGGATTTTTCCGCGCGGCTGTTTTTTGGTCAACTTAAAAAACGGGCGGGTTTGCCATGATCGCCGCATGAAAAAAGGTTTACAGATAAAACAAAATTTTAGTCACGAAAACGTAAAAAAACTTGGACAAAAAAGAGAAGATATGCTATGATATAGTAAATTACTTAAAAATGGAATGAAACCTGCCGGAGTAAGGGGAGACGCTGGATGAAGGTTTTGGTGATGAACGGGCCGAATTTGAATTTGCTGGGCAAACGAGAGCCGGCTATTTACGGTGCGCAGTCTCTTGCGGACATCAACGCGCTTTTAGAGAAAGAGGCCGCGCAGCTGGATATACAGCTCAGCTTTTATCAGTCGAACCATGAGGGAGATCTGGTAGATAAGCTGCACGAGGCCATGACGGGGCAGGACGGCGTGATTCTCAACGCGGGAGGGTATACCCACACCTCCGTTGCGCTGCGCGATGCGGTGAGCGCTATCGGTATCCCGGTGGTAGAGGTGCATATGAGCAATATCGCGGCACGGGAAGCGTTTCGCCATCAGTCTTACCTTTCAGGCGTTTGTATGGGTACCATCTGCGGCTTCGGCGCAGACAGCTATCTGCTTGCGCTGCGGGCGCTGGCCGGCCGTACGCCGTCTCATTCATAAAACGGGAGGGACTGGAAAATGGAGATCAAGATCGTTGCGGTGGATGAAGACGCAAAAAGTTTACAGAATATTGAGCGCATCGGGCGTGAAATAGAGAATGTGGCGGAATTTACCGCTTTTGAAAGCCCGATACAGGCTTTGGAATATATCACCCATAACCCCAAAGATGTGAACGTGGTATTTGCCGAAATTGAGATGGGCGAGATGAACGGCATTGAGTTTGTGGATAAAGTGCATCAGGTGAACGAGGACATCAAAGCCGTATTTTTGACCCTTTCACCCCAGTATGCGCTGCGCGCCTTTGAGGTGGACGCCATCGGTTATCTTTTGAAACCGGCTGACCCACGCCAGGTACAGCGCCAGCTGACCAAAGCGGTGCGGTTTACCGCGCCCGCCCAGAAGCCGCGTATCTTTATTCGCACCTTCGGCCATTTTGACGTGTTTGTAGACGGCGTGGCGGTGCGTTTTTCAAGCGCAAAGGCGAAAGAACTGCTGGCGCTGCTGGTGGACAGGCGCGGCGGCGTGGTCACCATGGCGCAGGCCATCGGCACGCTGTGGGAGAACCGGGCCTACGACGACAGCGTCCGCAGCTTGTACCGCAACGTGCTGCAAAGCCTGCGTGAGACGCTGTCTCAGGCGGGTATCAGTGAGATATTTATCAACAGCCGCAACAGCAGAAGTGTGAATACCACCAAGTTCGAGTGCGATTACTACCAGCTGCTGGATGGGAAAAACCGCGGGATTACCAGCTTCAACGGAGAGTACCTGACAGATTACCCCTGGGGGGCCGTGACGCTGGAGGCGATCCGACAGAAGCTGGAAAAGCAATAAAGCCGTTTGGCGTTTTACAGCGCGACCAGATAAAATGATAATAAAAGCCTGAGGCGTTTTAAAAGCGCCTCAGGCTTTTTATTGCAGAAGAAAACCACCGGCTGTGCCGGAAGGCTTCGGAAGGCCTTCGCGTTCAGTAGAAACATAGAAAGTGAAGACAGGAAATACACATGCAATCTGGGATAAAAACAGATTAAGCAGAAGCGAATGCGAAGGAAGCCAACCAGAGGCTAAGGTAAGGGTATGAGCTATGAACGCTGATACAGCTGGGGTCATCCCCACTCTGAAATTGCCTGCCGGAGGTGAACCTTTCCAGGCGTTGCTCGTCATATGCGTCTTGAGATGCCGCCAGTTACATAGGGCTTTGCCCGCAGAAGCCCCACCAACGTAGCTGAGGGCTCCTGTTTGCCGCTGAAAGTAAAACGTATGTTGGCCCGACGGAAAACAGCAGGGTGGCCGGTGTGCGGCAAAAACCGGCCGGGCGGTATACCGGAAGGAGAGGCAGCGGCGGAGCAGCATGAAAGCGGCTGCGAGGCTTTGCGCAGGAAACCTCCATGAACGGCGCGGCTTCAAAAAATGCCGCGCAAGAGGGCTGGATAGGATATACTGCGGCGCGCGGTAAAGGCGTGGAACGTAGGGGCCGGCGGCGTCTGCCAAAAAGGGATGCTTTTTGATTTGGTATGACAAAACGCCGAAAGGCGGCCTATAAAAATTGCCGACAGTGGATTTGGCATCTGCTGCGGCAGAAAAAAGCGCTTGCAGCCAAAAGTGCCGCTGGACGGATGGACGGGCATAGGGATAAACCGCAAAAAAGAGCCGTTGCGGTATTAAGGACTATGCCTGTATTTTATGAAAAAGAGAACGGATAATACCGGGATTTTTTATCATATACCGATAAATAAAAGACATGGCCGAGGCGAAAAACTTTTTTGTCAAAAGATAAAACCCTAAGCTGACAAGGAGCGGTTCGGCGGGCGACAAGCCCGTCGCCTTGCCAGCCCCCCCATTTTAGCTCACCGACGGGTCATGCGGAGTTTTTCAGAAGCGGAACTGGCAGCCGGCAAGACGGACGAGGCAGCCGGTTGTTATTTCCGCCCCGCAAAACCGTGTCGTCTCTTGTCCGCTTAGGGTAAGAGAAAAGCGGCGCGGCTTACCCGGCTGGGGCGAAGGCCGTTTTAAAAGGAGGCTGCAAACAAGGCGGCGGTATTAAAAGGGTTGTTAAGAGGGGCAGCGGCATTTGAAAGGGGCGGGCAGCCTTTGCGTGAAGAATAACCGCGCTTTTATTGTGTTTTGCGCGGCTTTCCGCTATAATAACACCAGATGGAACGAGAGGGGCGAAAGGCGTATGGCCAACGTTTGGGGAAACCGCTGCAAGGTGAGTATATTTGGAGAATCGCACGGGCCGGGGCTGGGCGTGGTGATAGACGGCCTGCCTGCCGGGCAGACGCTGGACATGGAGGCTGTGCGCGCTGAGATGGCGCGCCGCGCGCCGGGCACCAGTGCGTTTGCAACGCCCCGGCGCGAGGCGGACGAGGTGGAGATATTATCCGGCCTTTTTGAAGGAAAGACCACCGGCGCGCCTTTGTGCGGGATCATCCGAAACCACAATACCCGCAGCCAGGACTATGAAAAGGACCTGCCCCGGCCGGGGCACGCCGATTATACCGCCTTTGTCAAATACGGCGGCTTTGCCGATTACCGCGGCGGCGGCCATTTTTCAGGGAGGATCACAGCGCCGCTCACCTTTGCGGGCGCGGTGGCTAAACAATTTTTATCCGCCGCGGGGGTGACGGTGGGGGCGCATATCGCTTCGATTGCGGATGTGCAGGACGCCCGGTTTGGGACAGAGATAGACCCCCATATGCTTTTGCGGCTGGGGGCAAGTGCCTTTCCGGTTTTAGACGAGGAAAAAGCGCCCCTGATGCAGGCGCGGATACAACAGGCGCGGCAAAGCGCC
Source organism: Oscillospiraceae bacterium (assembly GCA_030538855.1). Lineage (GTDB taxonomy): Bacteria > Bacillota > Clostridia > Oscillospirales > Ruminococcaceae > JAUNTE01. The sequence continues at coordinate 3,645 of JAUNTE010000091.1, read as the reverse complement.
GACAGCGTGGGCGGTGTGATAGAGTGCGCGGCCTGCGGCCTGCCCGCCGGGACGGGAAGCCCTTTTTTTGAGAGCCTTGAGAGCCGTCTCTCCTCCATGCTGTTCTCCGTCCCAGCGGTAAAGGGGATAGAATTTGGAGATGGCTTTGCATTGACGCAGCTGCGCGGCAGCGAGGCCAACGACGCTTTTTATATCAAAGAGGGCGGGGTAGCCACCAAAACAAACCACAACGGCGGTATCAACGGCGGTATTTCAAACGGGATGCCGCTGGTGCTGCGGGTGGCGGTAAAGCCCACCCCCTCGATTGCAAAAGAGCAGGATACCGTGGACCTTGCCACGATGACGCAGGCCAAGCTGACGGTGCACGGGCGGCACGACCCCTGTATCGTGGTACGCGCCGTCCCGGTGATAGAAGCCGCTGTGGCGATCGTCCTGCTGGATGCGCTGCTTTAAAAAGGGAGTGGGAGCATGACGACCGCGCAGGCCGTAAAACTACGGCGTTTTTTCAGTAAAAAAAATATCGTGCGTTTTCTGCTTCTCAATTTGGGGCTGGCGCTGATGGCGGCGGGCATCGTCCTGTTTAAAGCGCCCAACCATTTTGCGCTGGGCGGAACGAGCGGCCTGTCCATCATCCTCTCGGCGCTGATACCGGGCATGAACCTGGGCGCCGCGATGCTGCTGGTGAACCTGGTATTGGTACTGCTGGGCTTTATATTTATCGGCAGGGGGTTTGCCGGGCTGACGGTATACGCCAGCTTTGCGCTGTCGGCCTATGTGGCGGTTTTGGAATGGGCCGTGCCGCTGGCCGCGCCCCTGACGCAGGATACCCTGCTGGAACTGCTGTACGCGGTGGCGCTGCCGGCTGTGGGCAGCGCGCTGGCCTTCAACGTGGGCGCCTCGACGGGCGGAACGGATATCCTGGCCATGATCGTGAGTAAATATGGTAAGATCGAGATCGGAAAAGCGCTGCTTGTCAGCGACTTTTTCATCGCTCTTTGGGCGGGCTTTTTGTTTGGGGTGCGCACCGGCCTTTACTGTGTGCTGGGGCTGGTGCTGAAAGCCTTTTTGGTGGATACCGCCATCGAGAGTTTCAACGTGAAAAAGCGGGTGACCATCGTCAGCGAAAAGCCCGGAGAAGTGACGGATTTCATCGTACACAAGCTGAAACGGGGCGCGACGGTATACACCGCTTACGGCGCGTATGCCGGGGACGAAAAAAAGGTGATCACCACGGTGCTGGGCCGCCGTCAGGCGGTGGAGCTGCGCAATTATATCCGTGAGATCGACCGCCGGGCCTTTATTACACTGGTCAACTCAAGCGAGACCATCGGAAAAGGTTTTCGCACCATATGAGGGGGAAAAGGATATGAGCTTTCAAAAAAAGCCGACGATCTGTATCATCGGGCTGGGGCTGATCGGCGGCAGTATGGCCTATGCGCTGCGGGGTTTTCACGGTGCACGCATCGTTGGGGTGGACGTGAACAAGGCCAGCGTGGGGGCGGCCCTGAAAGCGGGGGCCATCGACGAGGCTTTTGACAGCCCGGCCGACGGCGTGCGCGGGGCCGATTTGGTTATCCTGTGCGTTTATCCGCATCATATCCACGACATCGTCATTGAAAATGCCCCTTATTTTAAGCCCGGGGCCATTGTGTGCGACGTCTGCGGCACAAAAGAACATCTGTACGGGGGTATGCACCAGTATATCCCTGAGACCATCGACTATGTGGGCATCCACCCCATGGCGGGCAAAGAGGTGGACGGCTTTCTCAACGCCGAGGCGGGGCTTTTTCAAAACACCGGCTTTATCATCGTCCCCCTGCCCGAGACAAAACCCGAGACGGTAGAGGCCATGCAGGAGCTGGCGGGCTATATCGGGGCGACAAGGCTGGCCGTTTCGTCCCCCCATGAGCATGACGCCATTATTGCATATACCAGTGATTTGATGCATATTTCAGCCACGGCCCTCTGCGTCCACTATCATCCTGATATGAACAGCGCATATACGGCTGGGGCGTTTCGGGACTGTACCCGTATTGCAAATATCAACCCCGATTTATGGACAGAGCTGTTTTTTGCCAACCGTACCGCGTTGCTGCCCCGGCTGGACCAATACATCAGCGACCTGCAGGACATGCGGGCAGCCATTGAAACGCAGGATAAAGAGACGATGCGCGCGCTTTTGAAGGCGGCGGCAGAAAACAAACATGAGATGCTGAAAAGACAAACTTTTTTTGAAATGGATTAAAAGGAGGGGCGCTTTATGAAAAAAACGGCCGCTGTTTTTGTATTGCTTGCCATTATAACGGTGCTGTTTGCGGCCTGCGGCAGGGCCGACCTGACGGCGGAAGAGTTTTTTGAAACCGCGCGCGCGTCGGGGTTTACCGTTGAGGACGTGACGGCGGAACTGGAGGGCAATGTTGAGACGGCGCTGCTGGCCTACACCGAAACGGTACAGATAGAGTTTTATGTGGTAGCCAGCGAGCGGCAGGCAAGGCAGGCCTTTGACGAGAATCATCAGACGCTTTCAACCCTTCAGCCCCAGCCGGATATCGACAAGGGGGACAAATGGGCCGGGGAGGCCGAAGGTGAATACCGGGTGGTGACGGCGGCGCAGAAAACATTTTTATATGTGAGCGCCCCGCCCGAAGAAAAAGAGCAGGTGGATTCGTTTTTAGAAGCGATCGGATATTAAAAAACGGAGGGGACCATCATGAAAAAGATAAGCGTGTTATGTTTGTGCCTTTGCCTGCTGACGGGGCTTTTGGCGGCCTGCGGCCAGCAGCGCAGTGCGCTGACGGCGGAGGAATTTGCAAAAAAAGCGTCTGAGGCTTCATACACCACCTCTGACCGTACCGCGGATATGAACGGATATGTCGAGGCCTGTATTTTGGCCCAAAAGCCGGAATATCAGGTGGAATTTTTTATTGTGGCCACCGACGAACAGGCGGCGCGGGCCTATGAGAACAACGTGGCCAAGCTGGAGGAGGCGAAAGCCGCCAGTGAGAAAAGCACCGAGGAAAAAGGCGGCTCAGGCGAAGACCTGCGCTATGAGGTGACCACCGATACCGAGTATCTGGCGGTGTCACGCATCGGAAAAACCTTTGTGTTCACCCGCGCGCCGTTGTCACAAAAAGAAGAAGTGATTTCTTTTCTAAAAACCCTCCCATACTGAAGGTAAGGCCGGTTATACCGATACCGGGCCGAAGATCAGCAGGTTCCCGGCGCGTGAACGTAGTACATACGCGCTTTAGGAGAGCGGAAAGAGGCGGCAATGCAGCTGGTTGCAGTGACAGCGCTGGGCGTCGGCGGCGCGACGGTGCTTGGGGCGGTTTTAGGCTTTTTATTTAAAAAGATACCGCATAATCTGCGGGACGCGGTGCTGGGGTTTGCGGCCGGGGTGATGCTGGCGGCGGCGGTACTCGGGCTGATCGTGCCCTCATATGAGCATACGGCCCCCCACGGGGTATGGATAACCGTGCTGGGAGTGGTGTGCGGCGGGCTGTTTCTCAATTTTGCCGACAGGCTTACCCCCCATCTGCATCATCTTACCGGCATGGACAAAGAGACCCATCATGGCAACGCTTCGCTGAATAAAGTGCTGCTGTTCGTACTGGCGATAGCCATTCACAACCTGCCCGAGGGGCT
>JAUNTE010000090.1 GCA_030538855.1 Oscillospiraceae bacterium | reverse complement strand
TCGCCGCCGCGCCCCAGCGCCATATCCAAAGCGTCCGAGGCCATCTGCTCACATTGGGCCAGGGTCTCTCCGCCGCGCCCTACGCCGATGGACAGCGTGGTCACGCCGTAATCCCCTCCCAGCTCCCGCACCCGGTCAAGGATGTCAAACCGTTCCTCCACCAGCCTGCGGATGTGCCGCTCCTCCATCACCGCCACATACCGGTCGGCCCCGGTGCGCAGCAAAAACCCACTGGTCTTGCCCACATACCGCTCCAGCGCCAAATCGATCTCACCTGTGATACGCGCCCGTTCGCTCTCTTTCAGTTCTTTTTTCAGTTCGTCGTAAGTATCCAGTGTGATATGCAGCACCGACGGCCGCGACAACCCATATTCCAGGGCTTTCTCCTTCAGGGCCGTGTCGTCGGTAAGATAGATCATCAGCATGTCGCTGTCCGCTTTTGCCAGCGCGCCGTAAACGGTAAATTTACGCCCCCCCGCCTCTATCGCAAGGCCGCCCGGGGCCTGACACGCCGCCGTGTCAAAGCCGGGCAGCACCTTATACACACTTTCCAGATACCGCTCATCCCCACCCAGCAGCGCTTTTTCAAAAGCCGGGTTATACCATGCTATCCGCTTGCCGGCCAAAACGGCCACCGGCAGGGCCATGTTTTCCAGATGGAACTGAGAGCCCGCCTCTGCGGCCTCGCGGCCGTGAAGCAGCGAGGCCATCAGCCGCCGCAGCCGCCGGGTGCTGCACAGTAAAATGATAAAGACAACGATCAGGCAGCCAAGCGCCGTCAAAAACGGCGCCGGCCCGTAAAACGCCAGCAGCACTGTATCCACACCGCAGCAGATGACCAGCGCGCAGATCAGCAGCCCCAGCGACAGCCCTTTTTTTGTCTTTTTCGGTTTTTCAGCCGCCTGTTCCAGCTTTCTTTTTTTATATTTCAAACCCGTTGCTCCCTTCCGGCAGTTTTGGCAGGGCTTTTACACTTCCATCAAAATCGGCAGGATCATGGGGCTGCGTTTGGTGCGGCGGTACAGCAGCTGCGACACCTGGTCGCGCACCCGCGTCTTCACGCCGCTCCAGTCGTGCACGCCCTCGTCCACGCACTTCTCCAGCGCCTCGCGCACCTGTTTTTTCGCCTGTTCCATCAGCTCTTCGCTCTCACGCACATAAACAAAACCCCGGCTGACGATGTCCGGCCCCGAAAGCAGTTCTCCGGTGGCCGAATCCACGGTGGCGACGATGATCACCAGCCCGTCCTCAGACAGATGCTTGCGGTCGCGCAGCACCACGCTTCCAACGTCGCCCACGCCCAGGCCGTCTACAAACACCTGGCCCGCCGTCGCCTGGCCGGTCACCGTAATGCCGTCGCGCGATATAGATATGATCTGCCCGATCTCACCGATATGGATGTTCTTTTCCGGTATCCCCATGCTCTCGGCCAGCAGCGCGTGTTTTTTCAGCTGCTTATACTCACCGTGCACCGGCAGAAAATACTGGGGATGCACAAGATCCATAATCAGCTTTTGTTCCTCGTTGCAGGCGTGGCCGGAGGTATGCACCTCATACATGGATTCATAGATCACCTCGGCCCCGAGCTTGAGCAGGCCATTGATGACCTTGCCCACCATCTTCTCGTTGCCGGGTATGGGGTTGGCTGAAATAATGATAAAATCGCCCGCGCCGATATGCACATTGCGGTGCATGCCGCTGCTCATGCGCGTCAGCGCTGAAAGCGGCTCGCCCTGGCTGCCCGTCGTGACGATCACAACCTTCTCGGGCGGGTATTTATTACATTCTTCAATGTCGATGATCAAATTCTGGGGTGCCTTCAGGTATCCCAGTTCCAGCGCCATTTCGGTATTGTTGATCATGCTGCGGCCCGATACCGCCACCTTCCGCCCGTGCTTGACGGCAAGGTCCAGTATCTGCTGCACGCGCTGGATGTTGGAGGCGAAGGTGGCGATCAGGATGCGCTGATGGTCGGCCCGGTCAAAAAGCGTCTCCATGTTTTCGCCCACATGGCGCTCGCTTTTGGTAAACCCGGGGCGCTCCGCATTCGTTGAATCAGACAGCAGCGCCAGCACGCCCTCTTTGCCGTACTCGCCAAAACGCGCAAGGTCAATGGGTTTGCCGAACACCGGCGTATAATCCACCTTGAAATCCCCCGTGGTCACCACCGTGCCCGCAGGGCTTGCAATGGCAAAACCAACGGCGTCGGGGATGGAATGGTTCACCCGTATCGGCTCCACCGTCATGCATCCCGCTTTATATTGCTGTCCCGCCTCTATCTGACGCAGGTCCGTCACCGTATCAAGATTATGTTCTTTCAGTTTATTCGTAATCAGGCCCAGCGTCAGCCGTGTGCCGTATACCGGCAGCTTTACCTGTTTCAGCAGGTAGGGCAGCGCGCCGATATGGTCCTCATGCCCGTGGGTGATGAATACGCCTTTGATCTGGTTTTTATGCTCTATCACAAAGGTGAAATCAGGGATGACCAGGTCTACCCCAAACATGTCGCTGTCGGGAAATACCAGCCCGCAGTCTACGATGAGCATATCGCCACGGCATTCAAAAACAGTGATGTTTTTGCCTACCTCGCCCAGCCCGCCAAGGGGGATGATATTGATGGCCTCTTTGCCTCCGCGCCTGCCGGGTTTTGCCTGCGGGCGGCCCTGCTGCACCGGCAGGGCCTGCGGGGGCCTGCGCCGCTGCTGGGGCTGTGGCCGGGGTGCGGCGCCCTTTTGCTGGGTTCTCTGCCGCTGCGCCGCGGGCTGCCGGGGGGGCTTCTCCGCCTCAGGCTTTTTCTCCACGGGCGGGATACTGCCGAAAAGCTCAAGCACCGGCGCGTTATACAACGCGTCCATGGTGGCGGCAGGCAGCGTTTTTTTGGGCTGGGTACGCTGCTTTGGGCGCGCCTCCTGCTGCGCGCCTTTGTTTACAGGGCCCTTGGGCAGGGCCGGTCTTTGTCCTTTTCTTTTTTGAGGGGTCTGTCCCTCTTTCAGATTTTTTCCGCCTTTTGGGGCAGAAGCATTTGTCTCCTGCCGTTTCACGGCAGAAGCAGCATCTTTTTCTTTATTTTTTTGATCCATTCTTTTCCTCCAAATTAGTTGACAAAAAGCGCGTAAAACCTGCCGTCTGCCCAAGCCCATGGCGACGGGTAAGGTTTTCTCGCCGCTTTTTGCCGCAGCGTTTATGTAGAAAATCCGGTGTTCGCCGCCAGTCTTAAAAAGCCGGGGCCCACCATCTTTATACAACCGTATTGAATATTGTTAAAAATGTCCCTGCCGTTACGCCGGGACGATCTTCCCGCATCTGTGCCTCCCGCCTGTCCGGGCGTTTCCCCGTATCCTGAAACGGTATGGCATACTGGTACTATTTTATATATATTACCCTTTTTTGCCCCCAGTGTCAATCAACAAAGCCAGTATGGGCGGCTTGCCCCCCTTTTAAACGCTTGCCGTTTTTTGATAGGGATGTTAAACTATTATTATTTTAAAACTGCATTTATGATGCAGGAGGTAACGATATGAAAGAAGTCACCATTTATACCGACGGCGCCTGCAGCGGCAACCCCGGCCCCGGCGGCTGGGGGGCGGTGCTTTGCTATAAGGGCCTGCGGCGCGAGATCTCGGGGGGCGAGGGGGCAACCACCAACAACCGTATGGAGATGACGGCCCTCATCCGCGCGCTCTCTTTGTTAAAAGAGCCCTGTCTCGTCCATCTCTACAGCGATTCCAAATACGTCATCGACGGGCTGCAAAAAGGCTGGGCCGCGGGATGGAAAAAGCGCGGCTGGAAAAAAAGCGACGGCAAGCCCGCGCTGAACCCCGACCTGTGGGAGGAGCTGCTCGCCCTCTCCGGCATACATCAAATGGATTATCACTGGCTGAAGGGCCATGCCGGGCACCCTGAAAACGAAAGATGCGACCGGCTTGCCGTAGCCGAAAGCCAAAAATTCCGGTAAAGCCGCCGTCAGGGCATCCATAAACAAGCGCGGCGGCGCAGTAAGTTTCCGCCGCCTTACCGGGCCTCTTTACGCCGGGCGCGGCCGCCTCTTTCGCCGCTTTTGAGGCGGTGTTTTATAAGACAGGCTTTCAGCCCCGCTTACCGGGCCGTGCCGCAGCCGCGCGAAACGCGGCCTAATTTTACAGTACAGCAGCCTACCGGCTTTTCAAAGGCCGTTTACCGGGCCGGCCGCAGATTCATCTTTTTTGTTATCTTGAATAAAAAAGGAGCGTTCTTTATCATGTCTGACGAAATTTTAGCGGGGGCCGGTTTTGGCACCTTTGAAAAGCAGGACGCCGTTTTGGTCGGCCTGTCCGGCGGGGTGGATTCTTCCGTATGCATCCGCATTTTACAGCAGCAGGGCTTTACGGTCACCGCTTTGGTGATCGATTTTTCTCCCGCTCATCAAAAGGCGGTCGAAGCGGCAAAAAAAGTGGCCGCCCAGCTCTCGGTGCCGCTGGTGGTGCGTGAATGTCATGAGTTGTTCGCCCAGCAGGTCATCGCCCCTTTTTGTGAAAGTTACTGCCGGGGCGAAACGCCCAACCCCTGCGTCTTCTGTAACCCGCAGGTAAAATTCCGCATCTTGTGTGAAGAAGCCGACAAGCGCGGCATCCACTATATCGCCACCGGGCACTATGCCCGGGTCGAGACCGGCGCCGACGGCATTGCCCGGCTGGCCATGGCCGAAAGCGCCGCCCGAGACCAAAGCTATATGCTGTACCGGCTGGGGCAGGACGTTCTCTCCCGCCTGTGCCTCCCTCTCGGTGAATTTGAAAAAGACGACGTCCGCGAAATGGCGCGTGAGCTGGGGCTGTCCAGCGCCGAAGCGCCGGACAGCCAGGAGATCTGCTTTATCCCGGACGGCGACCACGCCGCCTATATGGAAAGCCGCGGCTTTTTTGGCAAACCCGGCCATTTTATCGGGCCGGACGGGGCCGATCTGGGGCCGCACAAGGGGGTCTCTCACTATACCGTCGGACAGCGCAAAGGCCTTGGGCTTGCGCTGGGCAAACCTGTTTTCGTACGCGAGATCTCTGAGACGGGGAATATCCTTTTAGCCTTTGCGGGCGGTGAATACGCCAAAGGGTTTTCTCTGCATGGCGCCGTCACGGCGGACGGCACGCCCCTTGCCGGGCTTTACGACGTAAAAATACGCAGCATGGCCCGCCCTGCCGCCTGCCGTATTGAAGAGGGCCGTGCTGTGTTTGAGCAGCCCGTCCGCGCCCCTGCGCCCGGCCAAAGCGCCGTTTTTTACCGGGATGGATCCGTCTGCGGCGGCGGTTTTATCTCTGCGGTCGATTTTTTATTGTGAATCCGAAAATTTACGCCCCCACCGCAAAGCGGCAAAACAAACCTTGATCGCCTACAGCCTCAGCGTCGTTCGCTTTCAGCTGTTTTTATTGCTGCGCAATAAAAATATTGATCTCTATGGCCTCGCCCTCGCCGCTAAAGCGGCAACCGGGCGATTGGCCAAAAAAATAGCCTTCGCTGCGCTGCGGCTATTTTTTATAGCTCTTTTCTTGCTTTTTTGTCAAAAAAGGGTACAATGAAAGCAACCAATAATATCTGGAGGGACTCATATGCGTAACTGTACAAAAATTGATGAATTCAAGCAGGAAGCGCAGCACGCGCTTTTTACAAAACAACAGGCTATTTCCGTCGTCACCCGCCTTCTGCAGCTGGAAGCTGCGGATAATGAGAACCATACACCGGAAGAACAGCGCCAACTGCAAGACGCGGCCGCCCGCGTCGATTTCACCTATCTTGATTTTACCGCCACCGGCACCGATACCATGCTGGATTCCTTTGGCGTCGCGCGCATCACCGCCGAGGATATCCTGAACGCCCTGAACGTCGTTCTCTTTGAAGTGGAATAACTTTTTCGCAAAAGAAAAGCGGACAGCCGGCCGCCGCCCTAAAAAGGCGGCGGCCTTTTTAATATGGCTCTTTATGCTGCGCGCTTTTTACATAGGCTGCGGTAAAATGGGCGTGACAATTGCCTGCGCCGGTTTGCGGCCCGGCCCTTGTGAAGTTGCCGCCTAAACAACTTGCCTTTTGGACGGCACATAAACAAGTTTTGCTGTAAAAGGAGCCGATTGGCGCTCACCCTACCGCTTTTGTGCTGCCGTTCTCCTTTTCGCTTCACAAGCCTTTTCTCTTCTCTGCAGCGCTATTTTAAATAAAGCATTTTTTAAAAAACTTTTTCGCGTTCTTTTTTCATACCTGCCATAAAACAGGCGGTATCCAGTTTTATTTCTGGATACCGCCTGTTTCTGTTTTTATCCTTGGCCCAAGCCCGGCCAGCCAAATATTTCATAGCTTTTTGCATCCAAATTATCGCCCCGATGCCCATACATCCAGCTATGCGTTATATAACGCACACCGGCACTTCGGGTCAAATTGGCCGGTACGCCCAGCAATAAAGGGCGCAAGAGATCGCACGTGACGCAGGCAAAAGTTTTTATTCCGGTCCTAAGGCAACAGACACTAAACAATCAGGGCTTTTATTCATAGAGCCAATGGCCCATGTACATACACTAAAGTTCTTTTTTGAACTGTTTTGGTTGTGAGGCCGCTGTCGAATACCGAAAAAACCTGAAACCGGGCGACGATATGTGCTTCACGAAAATGATTTTCCGGGTTCAGGACCGGACTGGTTTTATACCCTATCCGCCCAAATAAAAACCGGGCGCCGCGTTTTCAGTTCCGTCTTCCGCCGCGGCGTTCTCCCCCCGGTTTTAAAAATCTATGCGGGCCGCCGTTTTGGCGGCTTTTCCCCTTTTAATTTTCAGGCGTCTCCAGCTCAAAAGGCGGGTCGTCCGCCGCCTCGGGCGCAGGCTTACGCAGCGCCAGCTGCTGCCAAATCTGCGCCGCGTCATTTTCAGCCAGATAGCCGATCACCTGCTCGCGCCCTTCGGCGGTAAACGGAAAAACCGCTGTTTCCTTCTGGTGATCCGGCGTTTTTTCAAAACACAGCGGCTCAGGCCACAGGGTAACTAAAAAACATTTTTCCCCTTCCTCCTTTTGCCATGGCTCCACCTTATAGCGCAGCCCATTCCGGCTGCCGGTAAAGCTGTTTCCGCTTTTAAAAAAATCCATGGCCTGTATCTCATAAACGTTCGGCTGCATACCTGCGCCCCCTCTTCTTTTCGGCCTTTATTGTAGCACAGCTCTTTCCCTCTGCGCAAGCGCCTGCGCCGCCCATGCACACTTGCACCGTTTTGTGCCCATGTGCTTTCGCCTTAAATCACAGGTCGGCCCTTTCATCCATAACAACACGGTTTTCTTCCCCTGCGGCCCTGCCGTTTTGCTTTTATATCTTGCCCTGGCCGCCATTTTTCTCTATAAAAAAGGCGCCGTGCGGGCGGCGCCTTTTTCGCAGTTTTATAAAATTTATAAAAGCGCGGCGGCGGTTTCACACAGCGCCGTGATCTCGGCATACGACATAGTCAACGGCTGATTGGTAACGACCACATAGGTATCTCCTTCATAGACACGCTCATACACCTGAAAGCCGTAAATGGCCTCGATATCCTGAATAGAGATATACACCGCACCACCGCGCATCTGGGCAAGTTTATGCATCCAATGCTGCGTCAGCAGCTCTCCGTCCGCATGATATTTTATGGCAAAATCCCAGTCGATGCCGATCATCCAATAATCGCCGGTAACCGGGTCGGTCAATTTCACGGTATCCTCCTGGCCGTCCCACACCACGTTCATACCCGCCAGCTCTGAGACGATGCGCACAGGCACCCACAGCGTCCCATCCGCGTCCTGCTGCAGCGCGGCCTGTCCTCCGGTATAGGTATACATATCGTAAACAGCCCCGTCCTTTATGATCTTTGTACTGCCCACCTTGGCGGTTTGAACAAAAACGCCGCTTTGCTCCGCCGCAAAGGCCGGCAGGCTCAGGGCCGCCAGCAACAGCGCCATGACAAGCGCCCCGCAAAACCAGCGAAAAGTTTTTCCCGTATTCATTTTTCATGTTCCTTTCTGTTTTTAAAAGGCCGGTGTGAAAAATCGAACGTCCTATC
>JAUNTE010000089.1 GCA_030538855.1 Oscillospiraceae bacterium | reverse complement strand
TTTCATCATTTTACGGGCGGCCAATCTGTGAACTTTCTAATGAAAGAGAGGAAGAGAGAACTATGAATATGAAAAAATTATTTTCTTTAGTACTTGCACTTGTTTTGTCCCTCAGCCTGTTCGCGGGCTGCGGTTCAGACAGCAGTACCCCCCCCAGCACGGGCGGAGATTCAGGCAGCGCCCCGGTCGAGAACGTCACCATTCAGGTAGCGGCGCTGCATTCGGCTTATCTTGAAGCATACCCCGAGATGTGGCAGGAGATCTGCGACGCCTTCACCGCCCAGACCGGCATCAAGGTGGAACTGACCGTCGATAAGAATCTGGAAGACGTTTTAGACCCCCAGATGAAAGCCGGCAACTTCCCCGACGTTGTACATCTGGCCGTAGGCCGTCCGGCAGCCCTGACCGAGACCCTTATTAAAGAGAATATGCTGCTGGAACTGACCGACATGCTGAACATGACCATCCCGGGCGAAAACGTCACGGTAAAAGACAAATTGATCCCCGGCTTTACCGACACTGCCGTCACCAACCCGTATTCCGACGGCAAGACCTATCTGGCCCCTATGTTCTACGGCCCCTGCGGTTTGTTCTACAACAAGGCCCTGTTTGAAGAAAAAGGCTGGGAAGTTCCCGCCACATGGGACGGCATGTGGGAGCTGGCCGAGGCAGCCAAGGCAGAGGGTATCTCTCTGTTCGCCTACCCCACCACCGGCTACTTCGACGCATTCACCTATGCTTTGATGAACGTAGTTGGCGGCCCTGATTTCTTCGACAAAGCCACGCATTATGCAGAGGGCATCTGGGATACCGAAGAAGCGAAAACACTGTTTGAGATCCTTGACAAGCTGGCCTCTTACACCGAGCCTTCCGTCCCCTCCAACGCGAACAACCAGAACTTCCTCAAGAACCAGCAGCTGCTCATCGACAATCAGGCCCTGTTTATGCCCAACGGCACTTGGGTCACCGGCGAGATGGCCGACGCTGTTGAGGCGGCCAGAGCAAACGGCAACAAGTTTGAATGGGGCTTTACCGCTCTTCCCGCGCTGACGGAAGGCGGCGACGCCTACAGCTACACCTTTTTTGAGCAGGCGTGGATCCCCAGCGAGAGCAAACATCCTGAAGAAGCCAAACAGTTCCTCGCGTTCCTGTACTCCGACGTTGCGGCTGAGATCTTCGCCAAAGGCAACGGCATTCAGCCCATCAGCGGTATGACCGATAAACTGGAAGGCGAAAACAAATTGTTCTACAGCATTTACGACACCGGCGCCAAAGCTTCTATGGGCAACTTTGCCGCTACCGATGCCGTCGAGGGCGTCAGCATGGCCAACTCGATGTTCGCGGCGGTGGACAGCCTGGTAAACGGCGACATCACCATCGACCAGTATATCGCCGGTATCAAAGAGGCAAGCGACGCCCTGCGCGAAGCGCTGAAATAACCCCGCATAATATAAAATATAACTTCCGTGAACTTTCACGGCACTGCGCTTGCAGCTGAAAGATCGACGCCGCCGGGCCGCAAAACCGGCCCGGCGGCTGTCACGGCAAAGCAGCGGTGAGCAGTGAGCTGCTCGCCGCTGCTTTTATTTTACCAGAGATTGGAGATGGGGAAATGGATCATCAAAAGGGACGCGGCCGTTTTATTTTTCTTTGCCTGTTCCCTGCGGTATTGCTCTTTTTTATCTTTATGATCATTCCGACGTTCGACGTCTTTCGGATGTCACTGTTCAAATGGGGCGGCTATTCCAACACGCAGACCTTTGTAGGCCTGCAAAATTTTGAAAAGCTGATGAGCGACGGCAAGTTCTGGCACTCGATGCAGAACACCATTCTGCTGATCGTGGTGGTCACCATCGTCACCTTCTCCCTCTCCCTTCTTTTCGCGGGCATCCTTTCCCGTGAAAAGATACGGGGACAAAATTTTTTCCGCATCGTATTTTACATCCCCAATATTCTTTCCGTGGTCGTTATCGCCGCCATTTTCAGCGCGATATACGACGCAAAGCACGGCCTGCTCAACAGCCTTGTAGGGCAGGAGATCTATTGGCTGGGCAGCAAAGACCTTGTCATCTGGGCGCTTATCATCGCCATGGTGTGGCAGGCCATCGGCTATTATATGGTCATGTATATGGCCAGCATGGCCAGCATTCCTGAAAGCATTTATGAAAGCGCCAACCTTGAGGGTGCGGGCCGGGTACGGCAGTTCTTCCAAATCACCATCCCCCTCATCTGGACGAACATCCGCACCACCCTCACGTTTTTCATCATCAGTACCATTAATCTGTCCTTCCTGTTCGTCAAGGCGATGACCAACGGCAACCCCAACGGGGCCAGCCATGTGTTTCTCAGCTATATGTATGAACAGGCCTACACCAATTCAAGCTATGGCTACGGCATGGCAATCGGGGTCATCGTTTTTCTGTTCTCCTTCGCGCTCTCCGGTATCGTCAACGCCGTTACCAAGCGCGAACCGCTGGAATTTTAAGGAGGGTGTATGATGGAAAAGAAAAAAAGAAAAGGTTTTTCCGGCGAGACCCTCTATAAGATCTTCATCTATGTGGTATTGGCCGCGCTGGCCCTCTCTATTTTGGTACCTGTGGCGTGGGTCTTTATGGCCTCGGTCAAACAGAACTCCGAGTTTTACGGTGACCCGTGGTCTCTTCCTCTGGGGGTGCACCTGCAGAACTTTGCCGACGCCTGGGGCGAAGCCCGCATGGGCGATTACATGCTCAATTCTGTCATCGTCACCGCCTTGGGCCTGGCGCTGCTGCTCGTCGTCGCTTTGCCCGCCGCCTATGTGCTGTCGCGTTTCAAATTTAAAACGCGCAAATTTTTCAACGTCTGTTTCATGGGTGGCCTGTTCATCAACGTCAACTATATCGTGGTTCCCATTTTTTTGATGTTTGTAAACGGAGACCGTTTTCTCACCCAGACGGTCGGCTCCGGCTTTTTCGTCAACAACCTGTTTATGGTGGCCCTGGTTTACGCCTCTACGGCCCTGCCCTTTACCATTTATCTTTTATCGGGCTATTTCTCCACTCTGCCCGTCGCCTATGAAGAGGCGGCCTATGTGGACGGCGCAAGCTATTTCCGCACCATGACCCGTATCATCATGCCGATGGCAAAGCCCAGCATCATCACCGTCATCCTGTTCAATTTCCTCTCGTTCTGGAACGAGTATATCATCTCGATGACGCTGCTTACCGACCCGGGCAGTAAAACGCTGCCCGTGGGCCTGATGAACCTGATGAAATCTCAAAACGCCGCGGCGCAGTATGGGCAGATGTACGCCGGCCTTGTGCTGGTAATGCTACCGACGCTCATCCTGTACATCTGCGTGCAGAAAAAGCTGACGCAGGGCATGACCCTGGGCGGCCTGAAAGGATAAGGGGGCGGTGTTATGAAAAAGATGGATCCCTATCTGAAATCAAAGCTTTTTATCATTCTCAAACTTTTGCTTTTTGCCGTTTTTACAGCGCTGGTCATCATCGGGCACGGCGTCGAGGGCTTTGCAGGCATCGGGCTGATGCTGGCGGGGCTGGTCTGTTTGCTGGGGCTTTTATATGTTTACAACCGTTCTTATGTTGACCGCCCTCAAAAAAACGCTAAAAAATAACCCCCTCCAGGAGGATTTTTATTATGGAGCAATCAAACCGGCAGGGCCGGGTCACCATCCCCACTGATCTGGACGTGGTGCCCGAGACCCTGGAGCTTTTAAAACAATGGGGCGCGGACGCGATACGCGACTGTGACGGAACGGATTTTCCCGCAGAGCTGACCGGCGCGGGCGCCAAGATCTATTCCACCTATTACACAACGCGTAAAGACAACGACTGGGCGCGTCAAAACCCTGACGAAGTGCAGCAGTGCTATATCATGACCGGCTTTCACACCGCCGCTGGGGGGGCCCTCTCTATCCCGCTTATGCAGGGCATTTCGCCTGAGCTTGTAAAGCCCAACGACCATGACGACATCGCCCGCTGGTGGGAGGTGATGGACCGCACCACCGGCCTGCCGGTGCCCCCTTCTGAATGGGAGTGGGACGCCGCAGGCGGCTGTGTGACCCTGCCGCGCCCCGACGCTTTTCACGATTACACCGTCAGCTTTCTCGCCTATCTTATTTGGGACCCCGTACATATGTACAACGCGGTGGTGAATGATTGGAAGGACGTGGAACACCAGATCACCTTTGACGTGCGCCAGCCCAAAACCCATCGATTCACCATGGAGCGGCTTCGCCGGTTCATCAAAGAGCACCCCTATGTCAACGTCATCCGTTACACCACGTTTTTCCATCAGTTCACCCTGATGTTTGACGAACTCAAGCGGGAAAAATATGTGGACTGGTACGGTTATTCCGCCAGCGTCTCACCCTATATCCTAAAACAGTTTGAAGAAGAGGCGGGCTACCGCTTCCGTCCCGAATATATCATCGACCAGGGCTATTACAATAACCAGTACCGCGTGCCCAGCAAAGAGTTTAAAGATTTTCAGGCCTTTCAGCGGCGCGAGGTGGCCAAACTTGCCAAAGAGATGGTGGATATCACCCATGAATGCGGCAAAGAGGCCATGATGTTTCTGGGCGACCACTGGATCGGTACCGAGCCTTTTATGGAAGAGTTCAAAACCATCGGCCTTGACGCGGTGGTGGGCAGCGTGGGCAACGGTTCCACCCTGCGCCTCATCAGCGACATCCCCGGCGTAAAGTACACCGAAGGCCGGTTTCTCCCCTACTTTTTCCCGGATACCTTCCATGAGGGCGGTGACCCCGTTAAAGAGGCAAAAGAAAACTGGGTGACTGCCCGCCGCGCCATCCTGCGCAAGCCCATCGACCGTATCGGCTATGGCGGTTACCTCAAGCTCGCCCTGCAATTCCCCGATTTTGTCTCTTATATCGAGAGCGTTTGTGATGAGTTCCGCACCTTATACGACAATATCCGGGGCACCACCCCTTACTGCGTCAAAACCGTGGCCGTTTTGAACAGCTGGGGCAAAATGCGGGCGTGGGGCTGCCACATGGTACATCACGCGTTATATCAAAAGCAAAATTACAGTTATGCTGGCGTTATCGAGGCTTTATCCGGCGCGCCGTTCGACGTGCGTTTCATCAGCTTTGACGACCTCAAAGCCGTCCCCGCCGTACTGGACGGCGTGGACGTACTGCTCAATATCGGCGGCGCCGACACCGCCCACACCGGGGGCGCCTATTGGGAGGACCCGGCCGTCACCTCCGCCGTCAAGGCGTTTGTACACCGGGGCGGCGGCTTCATCGGGGTGGGCGAACCTACCGCCCACCAGTATCAGGGACGTTTTTTCCAGTTGTCAGGCGTACTGGGGGTAGAAAAAGAGACTGGCTTTACCCTGGGCTACGATAAATACAACTGGACGGAACATCCGCACTTCATCACCGAGGACTGCACCGGCCCCATCGATTTTGGTGAAGGTGAAAAAGGGGTCTTCGCGCTGGAGGGCGCCGCGGTGCTGTGCCAGCGTGATAAAGAAGTGCAGCTGGCGGCGAATGAATTCGGCGGCGGACGGGCCGTTTATATCAGCGGCCTGCCCTACAGCTTTGAGAACAGCCGCCTCTTATACCGCGCCATTTTGTGGAGCAGCCATGACGAAAACGCCCTGCACAAATGGTTCTCAGACAATTTTAACGTCGAAGTTCACGCCTATGTGAAAAACGGCAAATACTGCGTCGTCAACAACACTTATCAGCCGCAGGATACCACCGTCTACCGGGGCGACGGCAGCAGCTTCACGCTGCGGCTCGACGCCAACGAGATCCGCTGGTACGAAATTTGATTTTCTCCATTTCTCCATCCCCCTCCGCCGCAGGGCCCGCCGTTTTTTCGGCGGGCCCTGCGCTTTTTTCCGCTACGGCGGCTTGTTTTTCATCCCTTTTTATGGCAGCCCTGCCGCTCTCTGTCTTTTTTTGGCCTGTACGGCCCGCTTTTCGCCCCTAAAATACATTTGTGCAAAAAAGACGCACTTCAAGCATGAAATGAACGTTGCCATTCTGCATAGAAATTGTTATAATGAGGCCATATCCCTTTGTCTGTAAAAATTGGAAAGGAATGACTTTTTCATGAAATTTCTAAATGTCGATATCCCCATCAAGCACGTCCCCTCTTTAGACCAGGGCTTTATCCCCCTCAGCCTGTTTTTTGAGGGTTATGAAAAGAACGCGTCAAAGCCCTTATGCATCGCGGTTGAACGCAGCGGCGGCCAGATCGGCACATATGAAACGCATATTTACGGCACCCCCGAAATGGCTGAAGCCGACGCCTATTATGTTGACCGGATGGTAAAGTTCCTTTTGTGGAGCTGGGGCGGCTTTAAAGTCTCCATCTGCGGCGACGACAACGTGGCCGCATCCATCCAGCGCGCCTACAGCAAAGAGGGCGCCCGCGCCTTTGACAAGGGCTTTATGGAGGATGTTTACGAGAGAGAGTTTATTGTTGAGAGCCTTCCCTATGATAAAAAACCCGCTTCTTTTCAAAAAACCGAGGCGATCGGGCGGCACACCAACGGCTGCCGCATTGGTTTTGACGCCGGCGGGTCTGACCGCAAGGTCAGCGCGGTAGTGGACGGAGAGCCCATCTACAGCGAAGAGGTGGTCTGGTTCCCCAAAACCAACTCTGACCCTGATTATCACTACAACGGCATTGTGGAAGCTTTTAAAACAGCCGCCTCTAAAATGCCCCGCGTCGATGGCATCGGCATTTCTTCCGCGGGCGTATATGTAGACAACAAATGCATGGTCGCATCGCTGTTTTTAAAGGTGGGCAAAGAGGATTTTGACAAAAAGGTAAAAGACATCTATCTGCGCGCGGCGAAAGAGATCGGTGCCGACATCCCGGTGGTGGTGGCCAACGACGGCGACGTCAGCGCTTTGGCCGGGGCCATGGGCCTTGGTGAAAACGGCATCATGGGCATCGCCATGGGCACCAGCGAGGCCGTGGGCTATGTGGACGCAGAAGGCAACATCTGCGGCTGGCTGAACGAGCTGGCCTTTGCCCCGGTAGACTGCCAGCCCGACGCCATGGAGGACGAGTGGAGCGGCGACATCGGCTGCGGCGTGAAATATTTCAGCCAGGACGGCGTCATCAAACTGGCCCCCCGCGCAGGGATCGAGCTGAAAGGCGAATCTCCCGCCGAAAAACTGAAGGAAGTACAGGCCCTGATGGAGCAGGACGACGAACGCGCCATCAAGGTATACGAATCCATCGGCGTTTATCTCGGGCATGCGCTGGCGCTGTACGCCAAATTTTACGACATCCATCATGTACAGATGATGGGCCGTGTGATGAGCGGCAAGGGCGGCGATATTATTTTAGACGTGGCCTCCCGCGTGATCGACGACGAATATCCCGGCGTTACCTTCCATCCTGAAGCGCCGGACGAAAAGACCCGCCGCGTGGGCCAGTCTGTAGCCGCGGCTACCCTGCCTGAGATAAAATAACCGAAAAACCGCAGGCCGCCGTAAGGCTGTAAAAGCTGCGGTATCCCTTTGCTTTTTAGTAGAAAACTAAAAATTCTTGACGAAGGCATAACAAGGGGTCAACCTAGAACAAAACGCCGCCATTGGAGACAATGGCGGCGTTTTTGCACATATGGAAAAATTGCGGCGGACGCTGTACGAGCAAGGCGTGATCGTTCTGTCGATGGCATCATCCCATGCGCTTCTGGACAAAATGTCCAGAAGCTGCAAGTTTGCAGAGCAACACCAACAGGCATTTTCACGGCCTTTTACGGGCGCGAAAATCGCAGGTGTTTCCACGCCTGCCTTGCTTGCCGATATTGCACGATCCTTTGTATATACAATTTCAGCAGTTATAGGTCAAATGAAAAGTGAAGGATCTCTTCAATAAAAAGTTGAATATACTTTTCCTTTTGCTGTTGGGAATCAACGCAAAGAATGTCTTTAGCAACCTGATCGGTGACCACATATATCATTCTTGCTTTTATATAATGATCTTCCTGTCTATCTGGATATCGCTTTTGTAAAAATGTTTTGATAACAGCAATCAAACTTTCTTCCGCCTCGGAAAGAATGGATCGCAC
>JAUNTE010000088.1 GCA_030538855.1 Oscillospiraceae bacterium | reverse complement strand
TTATCTATACCATCTTATCCCGCCTGCCGCTATACAACATTCAACGTATACCGTACCGGCACCTTTTACTGTTTTTTTGCCGCCTTTACCAGCAGCATCATGGGGCGGCGCAGCTCGTCTTTCATCCCCGGTGTCTCTAACATCTCCCGCGGGGGCTCCGCTTCCTCCACAGCTTCTATCTCAAAGCCGTGCTGCAGCAATCCCATCAGTATCTGGGTAAGCGTATGATGCTGCTTAGTAACCTCGCACCCTAAAAAATGTGTTTTTCTTTCTCCCGGCATAAAGTAGTTGTCCATCGGCCAGTATTGCGGCGTTCCGTCCTGGTGATAGATCCAGTCCTGTCCGACGCCCGCGGTAAAAACCGGATGCTCGATATTAAAAACAAATACGCCGCCGGGTTTTAAGGTTTTATATACCCTTTCAAAAACCCGCCCAATATTTTCAATATAGTGCAGGGCCAAATTCGAGACGACACAGTCCCACATGTTTTCAGGGTACTCATATTCTTCTATCCCGCATACCTGATATTCGATTTGAGGGGCCGCGTTTCTCTTTTGCGCCTCTTTGATCATTTTTGTGCTCACATCTATACCCAATACCCGGGCCGCGCCGTTTTCGGCGGCAAAGCGGCAGTGCCATCCGTATCCGCACCCTAAATCAAGCACCCATTTCCTCTGCATGGGCGGCAGCAGCGGTTTTAACTGGTGCCATTCGCCTGCCGCTTCCAGCCCATTTTTACTGCGGGGCATTTTTGCATATTCTTCAAAAAAATCCTCTTGGTCGTATTCGTTATGCATACTTCCCATTTCTCCCGCTCTCATTTTCATACCGCCTCTTCTCTTTTATCGATGGCGCGGCACGGTTTTTTTATTTTAATATCACACAAAAGAAATGTCAAACAGGTTTCCTCTTTCCCACTCTTTCTGCCGCCCCATGGCTCTGTTCGTTTTTCAGAGCATCATTTTTTCTTCAAAAGTATAAAGGCCGGATAAAAGTTTTTGCCGGCGCGAAAACTTTTCATCCCTGGATGTTTTTTCGTTTTCTGCAAAGCAGAGGTGTAACTTTCTGTTTTTACACAGCGCCGGCCAAAAATGCGCTGCCACGCTGTTTTTTAACCATTTTTTATTTTACAGCAGCGCGTTTTTCTAAGCGCGCATCGCGCGGCAGCAAAACACGAATTTTGTAACCTCAGCCCCAACGTTTTTGGTTGGAAACTGTTTTTCATACCGCAGTAAAGATGCCCGTTTTCACAGCTGGACGCCAAAAATAGACCATACAGGCTTCAGCCTTTTTCTTCTGTTCAACTATTTTTGGCGTTTTTTCAGTCCCCAAAAGCTTACCGCGCATACAGTGAGATATACCGCCGTAAAAATGCCCGTCTGCCATAAGCCAGTGGGATACGGCGCGACCCAGCCCTGCATAAAAAGCACCATAGACGCCGCCCCGGCCAGCATAGACGCCGGCATAAACAGCGCCAGAACGATATTGAGCCAGCGAACCGCGAAAGGGGCTTTTGCGGCAGACAACACCCTGCCGATAAAATATACCGCAGCGCCCACCGCCTGTATGACCATACCGCCCCAGATGCTGGCCATGGTTTGTTTCTCATACCAGCCGCTGAAGGCGCAGAACAAGCCAATGGAAAAAAACGCGGTGGACACGATATAACATATTTTACTCCCCGCCTCATTTCCCTTGACATTCTCTTCCGGCGTTGTCCCTTTTAAAAGATAATCGGTGGCAACGCCAAAGTATTCGCTCATTAAAAGGATATTATCCACGTCCGGCATACTTTGCCCGCTCTCCCATTTTGACACCGCCTGACGGGATACGCCGGTTTCATCCGCCAGCGCCTCCTGTGAAATGCCTTTTCCAGTCCGCAAATCCCGAATTCTCTGTGCAATCTTCATTTCTGTACTGTCCATATAAAACGCCCCTTTTATTTTTATAATTTTATTTTACACAAATCGCCGGTTGCGCAGCCACCACAGCCGCTTTGCAATTTGTCAACCGCAGGTTGCGGCAGGCGTTTTGTAAGGCTTTGCGCCCTAAGTCCTCCATTTTCCAGCCCGGCCATATCATTGTACCCCACGTCAAAAACCGCGTCCATCTATTTTTACAAATTTTACCGCTGTCGAAAAAAGGCGTTTTTCAGGGCCCGCCCTTATGCCCCCGCCGCTTTTACCCTTTTTTCGGCTTTTTCAATGATTTTGTTTTTATTTCTTTTCTTTTCAGCGGAACCGGACGGCCCCTATCTCTCTATACTGAATTAAAGAAAGAACCGCGTTCTTTAATTTCAGGGACAGAAGGTGTTCGTGTGCATCTCTTATCCATCCTGCTGTTTTCCTTTTCCTCCAATCTTGATAATCTTGTCATCGGGCTTTCTTACGGCATCCGCAAGATCCCCATCCGCGCAGGGGCCAATCTGCTCATCAGTTCTCTGATTTTTTTATTCACCACGCTGGCCGTTGAGCTGGGAGAAAGCTGCGTCGCTTTTCTTCCGGCTGATTTTTCGGCCGCCCTGGGCAGCGCCATCATGATCGTCATGGGGTGCTGGGGGCTGCGCCGCTTTTTAAAAAAGCGTGCCCGGCATGAAAAGCCTCTTCCTTGTGCCGCCGCGCCTCTGCGCCTGCGCGCGGCCTTTCTTTTAGGGCTTGCCCTCTGCCTCAACAACATCGGCCTGGGGGTGGGCGCGGGGTTTGCGGGCCTGCCCGCCCTGCCCTGCGCGGTGGCCGCCTTTGTGTTCAGCTTTGCCTTTTTGCTGGCAGGCAATAAAATCGGCAATTCCCGCCTGTCGCGGCTCACCGGGCGTTTTGCCGAGCCTCTGGCCAATCTCATCATGATCGGTCTGGGCGTCTACGAGCTTTTTGCCTGACCCCTCCAAAACATTTTTTACAGGCCTTGTAAAAACCGGTCAATGGATTACAATAAAAGACATCCGGGCCGCAAGGCCTTTTATGGGAGGGGACATATGTACGCAATAGAGACGCAGGGTCTCACCAAAGATTACGGCAGGGGCAAAGGTATTTTTGACGTCACGCTGCAGGTGCCGCAGGGCGAAGCGTTTGGCTTTTTAGGGCCGAACGGCGCAGGCAAAACCACCACCATCCGCCATTTGCTGGGGTTTATCCGGCCGCAAAAGGGGCGGTGCGGCATTTTAGGCAAAAACTGTTTTGACGAGGCCGCCGAAATCCAGCGTCACCTCGGCTACCTGCCGGGAGAATTGGCTTTTCTGGACGGGATGACGGGAAAAGCCCTGCTGGATTTTTTGGCGCAGATGAAAAACCTGAAGGATAAACGCCACATGACAGAGCTTATCGACCGTTTTGAGCTGGACCCCTCGGGCCCGATCAAAAAAATGTCAAAAGGGATGAAGCAGAAACTGGGGCTGGTCGCCGCGCTGATGGCCCGCCCCTCTGTGCTGATTTTGGACGAGCCGACCAGCGGCTTTGACCCACTGATGCAGAACCGCTTTGTAGAACTGATCTTAGAAGAAAAGGAACGTGGAACGACCGTTTTTATGTCCTCGCATATGTTTGAAGAAGTGGCGCGTACCTGTGACCGGACGGCGATTTTACGGGACGGAAAAATCGCCGCCATTGAGGATATGGCCTCGCTGAAAAACAAACGCAGCCGCCATTATGTCGTCACGCTGGATACCCCGCAGCGGGCCGCGGCGCTGCGGCTTGAAAATTTTGAGATCACATCGCGGGAGGGGGCGCGCGTGGTCATCCCGGTACAAAACGACGTTCAAAATCTGCTGCGTCAGCTCTCCGCCCTGCCGGTACAGGATCTGGACATACGCACCCCAACGCTTGAAGAAATTTTTCTCTGCTATTACGGAGGTGACCGCACATGATCTCACTGCCGCTTTTTAAACGCAGCCTGTTTTCATCATGGAAGCTGCTGCTCATATTTTTCGCGCTGATCGCCATGTACACCGCCGTGATCGTCTATATGTACGACCCCGCCCTCGCCCATATGCTCAACGATTACCAGCAGGCGCTCTCCGGCTTTATGTCCGCCATGGGGATGACGGGCGCGGCCACAAACCTGCTTGAGTTCATGCATATCTATCTGTACGGGTTCATCATGCTGGTGTTTCCCGCCGCTTTTACGGTGGTGCTGGCGGTGCGGTTCATCGTGCGCTGCAACGACAGCGGCGCCATGGCCTGCCTGTTGGCCACGCCCAACAGCCGGATGAAGCTCATCGTCACGCTGGCAGCCTCTATGCTTTTATGCATCACGCTTCTTCTCGGCCTTGCCACGGCGCTGGGGATATTCTGCGGCTGGGCCATGTTTCCCGGTGAGCTGGACATAGGCCGTTATCTCGCGCTTAACGGGGCGCTGCTGCTTTTGCACTGGGCCTTGTGCGCCTTTATCTTTTTTGCCGCCTGCGTGTTTCATGAGACAAAATGGTTCTATCTTGCAGGCGTGGGGCTGCCGGTGCTGTTTTTTCTGTTCAATATGCTTGGCAATATGGGCGGTGATCTTGCATGGCTGCGCGCCCTCAGCCTTTTTTCGCTGTTTCCGGGCGCCTCCATCGTCGCGGGCACTGCGGACGGCCTGTGGAAGCTGGCCGTATTGGGCGGCGTCTGCCTGCTGTTTTTTCCGCTGGGGGCGCTTTGGTTCAAAAAGAAAGACCTGCCGCTCTAAACCACGTCCCTCAGCCGCAGGGTGCATAATCTGCCCCCTGCCCCGCCTTGTAACCGCACAGACGATATGCTAAGATAAGGGAAAGAGGACCGCGCCCCTTTTTATGCGGGGCCGTCGTTTTCACTTCACCGCAGACAGGAGGAACCCCTTATGTTTTGGAACCGTAAACCCACCCCGGTAAACGAGCATCCGGGTAAAATTTTTGCGCCCTTTACCGGCACCGCCCTTTCTGTCGATAAAGTCCCCGACCCTGTTTTTTCTGAAAAGATATTGGGCGACGGCGCGGCCGTCCTGCCTGAAGACGGCTTGCTGTGCTCTCCGGTAGACGGCGTGGTCGAGACGGTGGCAGATACCTTTCACGCCTATGGGCTGCATACGGCGGACGGGCTGGATATCCTCATCCATGTGGGGCTTGAGACCGTCTCGCTGGAGGGAAAAGGCTTTTCTCCTCTGGTAAAGCAGGGCGCGCGGGTAAAAAAAGGCGACCCGTTATGCCGGGTCGATCTTGCGTATCTCAAATCGCAGAATTGTCCTTTATATTCCCCCGTTCTCATCACCAACCCCGACAGCATCAGCAGTATGTCGGTCACCGAGGGGCCGGTCATCGCGGGCGAGACCTGTATCGCCGTCTATCAGCTGTAATTTGTTCGCCGCCGCAGCCTTGTAAAGCTGCGGCGGCCTTTTTACTTCGCTTGTGGGACCTGTCTCAATACCGCGGGCAGCGCCGGGCATATCCTGGTTACTGTCCCCTTCTCCGCCGTACCCGTCCCTTTTTATTTGGCACAAGGGTGCCCCGTGCCAAAACCATACCGTAAAAAGACCGCGGCCGATTTCAATCGGCCGCGGTCTCTCTGTCTTTATCAGACATTTCACCAGATGCCCATGACGCGCTGCATCAGCAGGCTTACCCCCGTGATGCCCGCCCAGCAGCAAAACCCCAGCAGCAGAGGCTTCCCGCCGGTTTTTATCAGTTTTACCAAATCAGTGTGCAGACCGATGGCGCACATCGCCATGACGATAAAAAATTTGCTCAACGTTTTAAAAGGCGTAAAAAAGGCAGCCGGCACGCCCATGTTCAGCGCCGCCGTGGTGATTACGGCCGCCAAAATAAAATAAAGGATGAAAAAGGGGAATATCTTTCTGAGTTTTATCTTTTCGCTGCCCGCTTCGGCTTTGCGGGTACGGTGAAAAGCCAGCGCCAGCGTGATGGGAATGATCGCCAGCGTCCTGGTGAGTTTGACGGTGACCGCTTTATCCAGCGTCGCGCTGCCAAGCCCGAACATCGAATCCCACGTCGCGGCCGCAGCGGTCACCGACGAGGTATCGTTTACTGCGGTACCCGCGAAAACGCCGAAGGCGTCGCCCGACGCCGTGCTGAAGCCCAGCGCCGTACCCAGCAGCGGGAACAAAACCGCCGCCAGAATATTGAAAAAGAAGATCACTGAAATCGACTGCGCCACCTCTTCGTCATCCGCGTCGATGACCGGGGCGGTGGCGGCGATGGCCGAACCGCCGCAGATTGAAGAGCCCACGCCTACCAATGTCGATATTTTCCCCGGGATATGCAGCACTTTGTGCAGCAAAAACGCGATCACCAGTGAAGTTGTCACCGTTGCTAAAATAATCGGCAGCGACTGGGCCCCCGTTTCCAAAATCACCGACAAATTCATCCCAAACCCCAGCAGGATGACGGCATACTGCAATATCTTTTTAGAGGTAAAGGTAACGCCCGCCTTGAAAACCGTCGTCTTTTTAAGGAAGGGGGCCGCGCACATCCCAAGTAGAATGGCGAAAACCGGCCCTCCCACAATGGGAAACAACTGCCCCAGCAGCCACGCCGGTATGGCGGCGGCAAGGCATAAGCCCACGCCGGGCAGTTTTGTTTTTATCATCTTTTGAAGATCACTTTTTATAGCCTGCATGATATATTCCCTCTTTCTTTTTTGTCCGCTCGTCCAGTTTAGCACAATTGTTCAATTATGAAAAATGATAAATATTTATTTTACCATAAATTTATGTTATGATTGATTTACAGAAAGAAGATGAGGGCAATGTTCGATTTTCGCATGGAGACTTTTTTAAAAGTATGTGAGACACTGCATTATACAAAGGCCGCCCAGCAGCTTGGCCTCACCCAGCCCGCCGTCTCACAGCATATCCATTTTCTTGAGGACGCCTACGGCGTCAAGCTGTTTACCTACCGGGCCAAAAAACTTACTTTAACCGCCGCCGGTGAATTATTGCGTGAATACGCCCTTACCCGCAGGCACGACGACGCTTTTTTGCGTGAAAAACTGGCTGGCGCCGCCGCGGGCCGTAAAACGCTTTCTTTTGGCGCTACGCTCACCATTGCCGAGTTTGTTTTACCCAAGCGGCTGGCCGCCTACCTGAAAGAGGCCTCTCCCGCAAGGCTGAAGCTCACCGTGGCGAATACCGGCCGGCTTTTAAAGCAGCTTGACGCGGGGGCTTTGGATATGGCCCTGGTAGAGGGGTACTTTTCGCGGCAAAAATACGCCAGCCTCACCTATGCGCGTGAGCGTTATATCGCCGTCTGCGCCCCGCAGCATCCGCTGTCCGGGCGGCCTGCGGGGCTTGAAGAATTGCTGCCGGAGCGGCTGCTGCTTCGTGAAAAAGGCTCGGGCACCCGTGAGATCCTTGAAAAACATCTTGAGGCGTGCAGTCTGAGCATAGAGGATTTTGCCGGGGTGGCTGAAATTGGCGACATCCGCACCATCAAGCAACTGGCCATGCAGAACTGCGGCGTCTGTTTTCTCTATGAGGCTGCGGTGCGGGACGAACTGAAGGCCGGGCTTTTAAAAGAGATCCCGCTGCGCGGCATGTCCATCACCCATGACTTCAGCTTTATCTGGCGCAAAGGCAGCCTTTACGCGCAGGAGTATACCGCGGTTTTTGAGGCGCTGAAAAATACGCCTTAAATCCCCGGTTCAAAAGCGTTTCAGACAGGACGTTTACAAAAATACTGCCGTCATATACGCCGCCGGCTGTGATGGCGGAAAATCCTCCCGGCCTTTTTTATTTTGACGGTTCTTCGCCCTTTGGCGCGCCCCCATCGGGCAGCTGCCGCTTTGCCAAATACGCCTCGCCTTATGGGCCTTTTGCGCCTGCCTCCCAGCGGCGCTTTTTTCGGGAAAAGCCCGCCGCGGTCCTCTTTAGCAGGTGACGGCCAAGAAAAATTTTCAGGTGGGCGTCGGGTGCGTCAGCGATTTACAGCCAAGTGGGGTGTAAAAGGCGCCGGGCGGTTTAGGCGGCAGAGTCTGGCCCTCGTTATAGATTGGAAATCCCCTAAATGCGGCTGTTTCACACGGGATAAACAAAAGGGATCACAAGAAAAAGACGCGCCGCAAGCCTTGGCGGCTTACCAGCAGATTTGACGCGCTTTTAATTTCGACGTGTGAGAAAAAATTTCCGCAGCCGCCATCCGCATTTGCC
>JAUNTE010000425.1 GCA_030538855.1 Oscillospiraceae bacterium | reverse complement strand
GACATGCCATATTTGTAGATCAGCTGATATTCCGTTATATTTTTTTTGTACATCGTTTCATATAAAGGCCCATATGAAATCAAAGTCATCACCCAATAAACCATAGCATTCCAAAAACATTGACTATGCTCAATATATTGACTATAATAAAAATAAAAACTCATTCATTCAGTTGGAGGAACCATTTATGGGCAACCCTTTTCGTATTACAGACACGGGTGCCGCCACTCCTCACCGCTACGCCGTTGAGCTGCGCTGCGGGGCTTTCCAGTCTGATTTTTTTAAAGAACACGCGCTCACCGAAAGCGGTTTTTTATGGGAAAAAGCCGCCTCTTATTTTTGGAAGACGCAGGCCGACTGCCTCTATCCTGTCTGGTATGAAAGTGAGCAGGACGTTTTTCGTATCCGGTTTGATTCTTTCGTTATCGCCCGGGCTTTTGCCAAGCTGTTTTACAAAAAATGCCGCAGCCGGCCGTTTTTATGCAGTGCGTTTGATATAGCCGGACAAACTGCGCCCCACACCAGCAAGGATGTCCATTTTCTCAATTTTTAAACGCATCATCTTCCGTTTTGTCCACTTCTCCAAAAAGGTCTTTCCCGTCTGCCTGCTGAAGGGCGGGGTCGATAAAACTCTGCGCTGTTTCAAAAGCACGGGGCTTATAACGTTTATATAAAAATATAGAAAAGGCGAGCGGCTTTCTTTCAGCCGCTCGCCTTTTTATCATAAGAGCCCCTGCCGGGAGGTGTGGAAAAGCTTTAGCATCCAGTCGAAACTGAAAACACGAAATACACGCGCAATCATGCTATAAAAAACAATTTAAGCAGAAGTGAACGCAAAGAAAACCTCCCAGAGGCTCAGATAAGGGAGTGCGGGATGAAAGCCGCTATAACATGGTTTACCCCTTTAGAATTGCTTGCCAGATATAAACCTTTGCAAGCGCGGTTCATCATATGCGCCTCGAAGCGCTGCCGATCCCATAGGTATTCTTATATGCTTTACCGGACGCGTCCCCCAACGCCTTCCGCCCCTCCGTCCGTCACAGAGAAACGAGGCGCGGCGGTCTTCCCGCAAAGGGTGCCAAAAAAACTTTCCGCCGCCTTGCCCGCTTTTCCTCCCCTTTCCTGCCTTAAAACCGTCCCCGCCAAAACCGATCAGCCGACAGCTTTCTTCTGCGTGTATTTTTCACCGAGGGACGCGTTTTTTCGCGGTTCCGGCTAAACGGCTGTCTGCCAAAAACCGGCGCCTCGCCGTTTTGTCCCATAAGGCGGAGAAAGCCCAGCCCCACACCGGGCGCTGTCGCGCGCTAAAAAATTTTGCGTCGACGGCTGCACGGGTCATGACTCCTGTATTCAGCGGTATCCCGCAGCGGATACGCCTCTTCATGATAAAAGGGCCTTTTTCTCCCCGTACAAAAGCAAGGCCGCCTATCGTGTATAAATCCGTTTATCCCCTTCTCCGTCCACAGTTCCCCGACTGTGTCTATCGGTGTAAAAAACAGCCACAGCGAAGTGAAGGCTATTTTTTTGCCCCTTTGCCTGGCTGCTGCTTTAGTGAAGAGGGAAAGCCATGGAGAATAGTTGT
>JAUNTE010000424.1 GCA_030538855.1 Oscillospiraceae bacterium | reverse complement strand
CTACCACCGCGACACTGATGCGCTCATCCTCTAACGCATCCTCTTCAAACGTAAGATATTTGCAGACCTCTTCCAAAACATCTCCCGTGCCGTGTCCATGAACAGAAGAAACCGGATAGGGGTCGCCTAAGCCTAAATTATAAAACTCATATAATTCGGCCGGCGGCGCGCCTACTGAATCACACTTATTCACACAAAGCACAACCGGCTTGCCGCTGCGCAAAAGCATAGAGGCGATATCCGCATCCGTGGCCGTCACGCCGCTTCGCACATCCGTTACAAATAAAATCACCTGCGCCGTCTCAATTGCAAGCTGCGCCTGACGGCGGATATGGCTGAGGATAACGTCATTGCTGTCGGGTTCAATGCCTCCGGTATCGATCAGCAAAAAAGAATGATCCTGCCAGCTGCAGGTGCCGTATATTCTGTCCCGTGTCACGCCTGGGGTATCCTCTACGATCGCCAAACGCTGCCCTATCAGTTTATTAAAAAAGGTCGATTTTCCTACGTTGGGACGGCCTACGATCGCGACGATAGGCTTTGCCATGGGCTTCCCCCTCCTTTGATAAGCATTTTTGCAAAAGCCGCGCCGTCCTGCGGCGTCAGCTTCACTTTTACATGCAGCTCTTTTTCCACGTCCTGAATGCTGAGATTATCCAAAAACAGGTCTTTTTCTTCGCGCAGCATTACCTCGGGCACAAATAAGATATGGCTGTCAAGGCGCCCCCGCAGCTGCCGGATGATGTCGGTCGCGGTAATCAGCCCCGCCACAGTGACATTTCCGCCAAAAAACTCGTTTTTCACTTTATGCACCCGTATTTTCAGCCGTTTGTCACGTTTCATCATCTGCTGTGCCAAAAGCGAGATCAGCGGGTAGGCGCTCTCTCCGGTCACGGTATCCACATGACGCGGCAGCCAGCCGGGTTTTATTACTTTCAGCTGTTCCATAAATTCATCATAAAATTTCCGCCACATCCCCACGCCGTTTTCTATCTGTGGGTAACCGTCATAGTATTCTGCCGCAGGCATGGGGCGGCGGGCCAGCAAAAACCACTCGTCTGAAGGGTAAACCAAGCGCAGGCCATGTTCTGAAAGGCTCTTTTCTCCGTATCTTTCTAAAATATCCAGCACCTGCCCTGCTGAATGCTGGTCGTACACCTCTAACGGATACAAGCCCTCGCGGTAACGTGTTTTTCCAAAAGGCACTGCGGCAATACTCTGCACCGCAGGATACAGCCCCGTCAGCTTGTCCAGCGTTTCCTCCAGCTTTTTCCCGTCGTTGACGCCGGGGCAAAGCACGATCTGGCAATTCATTTCGATGCCTGCCTCAGCAAATTCATCGATATACCGCAGTACCTCTCCCGCGTGCTTGTTTGTCATCATTTTAACGCGCAGTGCAGGGTCAACGGTATGCACTGAGATGTTGATGGGCGAAATATGCATCCGTTTGACGCGTTCAACTTCTCTTTCAGACAGATTTGTCAAGGTGATGTAATTGCCGTATAAAAAGCTGAGGCGTTCGTCGTCATCTTTAAAATAAAGCGTCTCGCGCAGGCCCTTTGGCAGCTGGTCGATAAAGCAG
>JAUNTE010000423.1 GCA_030538855.1 Oscillospiraceae bacterium | reverse complement strand
ATCCATGGTTAAGCGGACCGCTTCCGTGCCCTAAATCCATGCCGTCTTTTAAAGCTCCCGTCAGGTACGCCTTTGCATTTCGCACGCTTTCTTCCATCGAACGCCCCATTGCCAGATTGCTGGCAATCGCAGAGGACAGAGTGCATCCCGTTCCGTGTGTATTTGGATTGTCAATACGCTCTCCTTTAATCCAGACAACTTTTCCGTTTTCATATAAAAGATCATCAGCAGAATCGTCGAGGTGTCCTCCTTTTACCAGAACCGCTCCTTTGATTCCCTGCGCAATTTTCTGCGCTGCAAGCACCATATCGGCTTTCTCTCGGATCTCAATGCCGGAAAGACACTCTGCTTCCTTCAGATTCGGTGTGATAAGGGCCGCAAGCGGCAGCAGTTTTTCAATTAAAGCGCTCTGCGCTCCGTCTGTCAAAAGACGGCTTCCGCTCGTCGCCACCATCACCGGATCCACCACGATTTTTTCTGCATGGTACACTTTAAGCTTTTCGGCAATTACACCGATCAGCTCCGCTCCGGAAACCATTCCGATCTTCACCGAATCCGGCATAATATCTTCAAAAATACAATCCAGCTGGTCTGCTAAAAACTCTGGCGTCGATTCCAAAATAGACCGCACACCCATCGTATTCTGCGCCGTCAAGGCTGTCACTGCACTCATCGCATACAGCTTATGCGCTGTGATCGTCTTAATGTCCGCCTGAATACCGGCTCCTCCGCTGCTGTCTGAACCGGCAATTGTCAATACTTTTCTCATACTTTTCTTCTCCTTTTCCATCTGATCTGTTATCGGCTCCATTCCTTTCATAAGGTATCCTCCTGCACCACCATTTCATGCTCTGCGTACTAAAAACAGAGGATTTCTTATCTTCGTTCAGAATCAAATACCCCTCTGCAAGCAACGGGATATCAAGCTTGCAGCCCGGCAGTCGCCAAACGGACATGCAAGCCTGTCCACTTGGCTCGTTGCTCGCGGGAATAAAATATGGACTGCCGCAAACAATCTGCTTCTCTCACATTCTGACCGACATTCTCTCCCTTTTCCATAAAATACTGAAGCAGGATCCCTTTCCTGCCCCGCAATATTTATCCGGAAAAAAGATAAAGTGTCCGTCTGCAAGCAAAGAGAATTTTCTGTTTTGCGACAGTCCATCTATCTTTTTCTTATCTTCTTTTTCCGTCACGTTCCTACGTTGGCATGATCCAAATCAGGTCTAGGGTCGAAGCTCTCTGCTTCCTCTCAGCCTGTCGCTACAGACTCCCCTCGGCACACCGGGTGCATTCTTATCATACCACGAACTTGAAAATAATCAACAAAAATTTATTTTTATCTTGAATACGTTTAAACCTTCTCCCCCCACTTCGAATCTATAAAACAAAAAATTTGTTACTTATCGCCAGGCATTGCACCAGACCATTTTGCTTAATCAGACAGTCTTTTTCTGTTCTTTTTTACGCACTTACCAGCAAATTCTTTCCCTCATTTTTTAATGGTAAATGGCTTTATTCCAAAAGTCAACCTCATAGGAGTCTTTGCCGGAATTCGATACTGCTCCTGAACCGGCGCTCCCCAGCTGTCATCTCC
>JAUNTE010000087.1 GCA_030538855.1 Oscillospiraceae bacterium | reverse complement strand
TTTACGCTTCTATTATCAGCGGTATCCAAACAGATAACTCTGCTCTTGACGGGGCGGAAAATACGGCGATCGTCATGACCGGCGTACCACTGACCCCCAATAAAAATGTAAACAATTACGCGGGCGTCAGTTTTAATGAGAACGCGGACGCCTTTTTGCGGGACGCGGAGGGCAATTACCGGTATGACAGCGTAATCGTGGGCACTGCCGTAAATGACGAGCCGGACCTTTCAGGCGCGGCGGCGTGGGCCCTGCACGACTATATCACCGAAGGCTACGGCTTTATTACCGGGCACGACATGATGTACGCCTACGGCGGCACATGCCCAAACCCGAACTATGTGCCGGACAAAGCCAGCACCGTGACCCCCTATTACCAGTACAACACCCGGATAAACGGCCACTGGAACATGAACTGGCTGATGGGGGTAAACAAGACGTATACCGAGGCCAGCCCCTATGAGGCCCCCACCATGGTATTGAGCGCGGGGGATTACCGGGACAAAAGCACCCTGTACGGCGAGATAGACGGGGTGGAGGAATCACGGCTGCGCATCAAAACCTACCCGGGGGCGCCGGTAAGCGTGACCGACCGGGCGCCCACCAATTACCCGTACAACGAAGGGGGAAATGGCGTTACCTTCAGTAAAGGTTATTTGATGCAAAGCCATTCGACCCACTCAAACCAGCAGCTTGCCTACGGCACTGTCTGGGTGGATTTTGTCAGCAACTCACTCTCTGCACACGGGGCGGGGCTTTTAAAAGAGGACAAGCGCGCCGACGGGCAGTACGGCACCAACAACTTTTACCTGACCACCAACGGCAACCTGGCCCTGAACCAAGTGGGGCATATCATCCAAACCGGGGATAACCCCAACGCGCCAAAGATCTATTACGACGAATCGCGCATTATGGCAAACACCATCCTGTACGTCTCACAGCGGCAGCAGTGCCAGATATGCCAAAGCGAGCAGGGCGGCAGCGGGGCGCTGCATTTTGTGCACCGCATTTATACCGCCGAAGACCTTGCCAAAATAGGCGACCCGGCATATGTCTTTACCCACCCCCTTGACGGGTGCTACCGGCTGGCGGCCAACATCACCCTGCCGGACGACTGGAAGCCCATCGAGGGTTTTCGCGGGCATTTTCACGCCGACAACTACGGCGGCCAAAGCGGACAAGCCACCAATTACCGGGTGACATTGGGGGCAAACGGCGCGCCGGTTTTTGCCAACGACACCGGCAAGCTGGGTGAACACCTTGCCGGCAGCGGCGCGGGATGGAACCTTGGCGCCGACCGGGCCAAAGGCCTGAACGCCATTGAAAACGCCCGGGGCGAACGGGCCACCGGCGTTGCCCGGGTATCGGGCCAGCTGCACCTGCTTTTGGGCGGCGCGCCCGCCGATTGGGCGAACTGCATCGTCGTCATCAAGGGCAGCGACGGCAACGATTACTGGTGCAAAACCAATATGGACGGCAAATACGTTATCTCAAACCTGCCCTGTACCGGCGTGATGGAAGCGCGGGTATACCGGACAAAAACGTATACGCCGGGTATAGACGCCACCGGCACCGGTATACCTGAAAACGGCAAGCTGCGGGTGAACGTGCCCGCCGTATTGTGGGATACCGACGACACCACCGAGCTGTACCTGCGGGGTTTTCATGCCCTGCCGATTGCGGACGTACAGGTATACGACGGCGAAACGGCGGTGCTGCAAGGCGCGGCCCTTTACAGCGAGGCCCTTACCAACGTGCAGTGGCTGGTAAAGCTGCCGGGTGCGGACGCCTTCATCCCCATTGCCGAAAGCGGCCTTGCGTATGAGGCGGGCAAACCAAAATTCATCGCGGAGGGCGAAGCCTCACGCACTGAGGCCACCCTTGCCATAAAGGACGCCTGTGTGCGGAACACCGGCCTGCAGGTGTGCGCGGTATTTACCACGCCGGACGGCGAAGCGATGAACACCTTTGACGCCGCCACACCGGGCAATACGGGCAAAGTAACGGTGCTGGAGTGGCCGGTGCGGGTGACCGAGCCGCAGGCCGTGCAGGTATGGGCGGACGGCACGGCCACGTTTACATCGTCGGCCGAGGCGAAGGGCGGCCTTGGCAGCGGCATGAAGGTACAGTGGCAGATACGCCGCTGGGACGTGGACGAATGGACGGACGTGACCGCCTATGGGCCGCTGAACGACGGCATTACCCGTACCAAAGTAAACACCGTAAACGGCGGGGCGACGGGAGACCCCTTATACCCCGCGCGCACACAGACCACCCTGACCATTACCAACACGCCGCAGGCGGTGAACGGGATGTATGTGCGTGCGGTGTACACCTATACGGGCGTGCACACGGCCCACGCGGGCACGGTAAAGCCCACGGGCGACCACGCCGCCATGATCACGGTTTTACAGCCCAAGATAGGCGCAGAGTGGGTTGCCGGGCAGGGCGGCCGCAAAGGCATGAGCTTTGAAAACCCGCTTTTGTGCGCGGCAAACAGCGAATACTCACAAGAGACGGCGGTGTACGAGGCCGACGTGACCTATGTGCCGGGGGCGGCGGACACCAGCGAGGGCAGCCCCAGCACCGATGTGCTGTGGCGGTATAAAACCACCGACGACCCGCAGAGCATTGTGTGGAACCAGGCAAGTGCGAACGCGCTGGCGGCGCGTTTGGGGGTAAAAGCCCCGAAAGTTACCATTACCACCGGGCAGCCGGTGCGCCAGGCGGACGGCACCTATAAGATACATACCAAAATGACGGTGACGAACGTACACTGGCGGCTTTACAGCGACGACTGTTTTATCTCGTTCTCGGCGCAGGCCACAAACCATTATAAAACCAGCCCCTATGAAGACGTGACGGCGGAAACCTACCGGATGCCGCTGGTGATCGATTACAAGGTGGGGCTGAAATGGAACGCCGGGTCACCCACAAACCACGGCAGCTATACCGAGTGGACCTACCCGAGCGCCACGGTAAACAGCGCGGCGGGGGTAAAAACGCTGCTGATAGAGTTTGACGCGACGCAGGGCGGGGCCATAGACGGCCGCGACGCCATTATTACAACGGGCGCGCCCAGCGGGATGCGGGCGGCTTTTACGGGGCAGCAGTATGTGCTGTTTGTTTCAGACAAGGCCGTTTCACAGGCGGTGATCGAACAATATCTGCGCAAAAACGTAAAGGTGCGGGTATATGACACCAAAGAAAACCCGAAGGTGTGGGCGTATATCAACGCCGAGAAAAACCTTGGCACATCACAGCTGACGCGGGCGGCGGAGGCGTTTACCGCGGCCGTTACCGGCACGCGGGCCGTGCCAAACCTGACGATCGGATGGAGCGCCACCCACTTTTTTGTAGGCGGCAGCGCGGTGGCCCATGCCAGCCGCACCGACGCGGGCTATTACCAGTGGCAGGTGAACACCGGCACCGGCTGGCGAAACCTTGCCTATGAGAACCGGCCCACCCTCTCTATCGGCAGCCTGAGCAGCAATATGACGGGCTGGAAATACCGGCTGCGGTATGGGGCCAGCGCCTCTGACGCAGGGATGAAGACCTCAAATGAGCTAACTTTGTCGTTTGGGTTCACCAACATCGCGGTGGGCGGAGAATCGGTTGCCAGCGATACACGGATGGACTTTACAGCCTACGGCAATACCATATCGATACCCGCCAAATATGCGCCGTATGTGACAAGCGTATCGTTTGACTGGGTAGGCACCAGCGACAGAGACCCGTACGGCGACGCCACCTTCCGCGTTGGGGCGCCGGGGCGCGGAGACCTGTTCAGACGGCAGGGCTTCAGCGCGTATAATGCGGGGCACGAGACCATCACCCTAACGGGGGGCAAAGGCCTGACAGGGCTTTACGCCATTGCGCAAAACACCGCAACGGCGGTGGTGTACACCCATACCATGCGGGTATATAATGTGCGCATTTCAGGCGTGGGAGACTTTCAGCCGGGCAGCGGCCTTGTGATGAAGCGCGGCGCCCACGACGCATGGGACATCACCACGGTATGGCACGAGGACAAGACCCCGCAGGCCGACGTGACGGCTGCCGTTACCGCGCAAAGCAAGATATACGACGGGGCCGAAAGCATGGCGGCGGTACGCCTTACCGACCGGGGCGGCCTTTTAAGCGACGCGCAGCTTGACCAGATACTGGCGCGGGGCACGGTGCAGTACAGCAGCGGGGCCACGACGCCGAGCAACGCGAAAAGCGGCTCAGGCTGCATCGATGTGGGCAGCTATACGGCGGTATTTGTACCCGCCGAGCAGGACGCGCTTTACTTCTCGGCCAATAACGCCGCCGACATTGAAAACCGCAAGGCCGCCTTCAGTATTACGGCGCGGCCGGTGTACCTGTACAGCTACGGCAACGATAAAGAGTACGACGGCACCGACGCTGCGGTGATCTCGCACATCGATTTCAAACCGTTTGACCGGGTGAAAACGTCGGGCGTTGTGCCCGCCGACGCGGGCAAGGTGGCCGTAAACCCCGACACCGCCGCGGGCACTTATCAGGGATATGTAAACCAGACGAACGGCGGGCAGATCCCCATTATCCGCCTGCCGGAAAGCCCCCTTGCCCTGGCGGGCGAGCGGGCGCACAACTATTATATCGCGGGCGAGGATTACACCGGGGCCATCACGCCGCGCAAACTGCATGTACACAGCCTGTATCAAGACCCCGCAGATACCCCGAACAACCCGCGCAACGTGAAACAGTACGACGGCACGGCGGACGCGGTGATAGAAAAGATTTTGGTGGACAACATCCTGCCGGGGGACAAGGTTTGGGTAGACGCAAAAACCTATGCGGGGCAATACGCCGATAAAAACGCGGGCGAAACCCTGAACCCGGACGGCACCACGCTGGAGGACAGGCTGAACCGGCTGGAGGAGACCGCCATCACCCGCACCGGCCCCATGACGCTGATCAACAACGAGCTTGGGAACTATGTGATCGGCAGTGAGGAATATTCCGGCGCCATCTACCGGCGCACCATTGACGCTTTGGTGAAGAACCAGGCCGTACCCTACGGGCAGGGGTATGAAAAAGGCTTTGCCGCCGCCCCCGCCTACACCGCGCAGCAAACCGGACAAAACGGCTATGACCTTGTGATAGACGCGATGTGGGGCGACGACGTTTTGAAACCGGACGCGGCCAAAAGCGGCTTTGTGACAGAGCGCGCCATCACCCCGGCCACCCCGGTGGGGGCGTACAGCGTACGGTACGAGGGGCTGACGGAAGAAAACTACCCCGTGCTTACCAACTATATCGTGCTGCAGCGGGCGGGAAGCATCGTCGTCACCCCGGCCGAGCTTTTGATCTGTGTGGACGGCGGATATGAAAAGGCCTACGGCGAAGAGAACCCGGCCTTCAGCGTACGGTATGAGGGCTTTGTGAACGGCGATACCGCCGAGACCGCCCTTGAGGGCGAACCCTCCTTTTACACGCTGTGCGGCAAAGATTCACCCGTGCGGTACAACGCTGACGGCAGCGTTGGCGTTTACGGCGTATCGGCCGGGGGGCTGACGGCCAAAACAAACGAAAACGGCGGGTACAACTACACCCTGCGCTATGAGAGCGGGACCATCAAGGTGCTGCCGCGCGAGGTACGCTTGATTGCCGACCCGCATGAAAAAGTTTACGGGGACCCTGACCCCGCCCCCAGCTACCGCATCGAGGGCGGCGTTGTGAAACAGGACGAATTAAAAGGCCTTACCCTGACGCGCGAAGAAGGCGAGGACGTGGGCCGCTATCAATACCTGTTTGACGAAGCCCAGCTTACCATAAGCGACCGGGACAATTACACCATCATCTATGTGCCGGACGATCTCACCATCACCCCGGCAGAGCTTATCATCACCGCCAACGACGCAAGCCGCCCCTTAAAAACCCCGAACCCGGCGTTTACCGTACAATACAGCGGGTTTAAACGCGGCGAAGGCCCCGCGGCGCTGACGGGAGAGCTGCAATTCATCTGCGAGGCGGGCTATGCCTCACCGGTGGGCAAATACCCCATCACCCCCTACGGCCTTGAAAGCGGCAACTACACCATTCAATATGTGGACGGCACCCTGACAGTTTACGACGGCGCGGGCCTGCTGATGAAAAAATCAGCCGACCGGGACGTT
The DNA here is from genome assembly GCA_030538855.1 of Oscillospiraceae bacterium. GTDB lineage: Bacteria > Bacillota > Clostridia > Oscillospirales > Ruminococcaceae > JAUNTE01. The sequence goes on along the minus strand of JAUNTE010000087.1, from coordinate 2,066 downwards.
GTGCTGATGGGCGGCACCGTCACCTATACCATCACCGTCACCAATAACGGCGAACGGGTGCTGGACGACGTGCTGGTGCAGGACGAGATGACCGGGATCACCGGCGAGATCACGCCGCTGGCCGGCGACGGATACCGCTACCTTGGCGGGGGCAGGTTCTCCATCCCGCATATCGATATGGGGCAGACGGTGGTGATACGGTACACCTATACCGCCCTCAACACCGACATGGGCGGCACCGTCATCAAAAACGCCGCCTTTGCAAACGTACCGGACAGCGAAAAGACCTTTAGAACCGGCGAGGTGAACGTGCTGATAGACACCCGGCGCGACCTTGCCATTACCAAAACCGCCGATAAAGAGACCGCCAAAGAGAACGAGACGGTGCGGTATACCCTGCGCGTTACCAATACCGGCAACGTGCCCGCCAAAGAGGTTACGGTGCGGGACGTGATGGACACGCACAGAAGCCCGCTGACGGTGAAGGAGGACCCCGCCTATACCTTTACGGCGCTGCCGGGCGGCAGCGAGACCCTGTTTACCCTGACGAAAGCCCTGCAGCCCGGCGAGACGGTTGAGATCGTCTACACGATGGCCGTGCTGAAACCCGACGCCAACGCCGAGCGGGTACTTTCAAACACCGCGACGGCGGTGCTGCCCGCCGACGGCAGTTACCCCGAGGTGCGGGTATCTGACAGCTGGCGGCTTGTGTGCGAGGGCAACGGGCCCTACCTTGACTTTATGGCATGGCTGGACGCGAACGGCGCGCCCCAGAAGATCATCAACAACAACCTCTTCCCCTCCGGCTGCATTTTTGTGCACGACGGCAGGCTGTATATGGCAAAAGACCCTGACAGCCTTGAATTTCCATGGGGAACCGAAGAGCTTACGGTGCAAAACGTGCAAAAGCTGATAGACGAGCGCATCAGCCGCGGCACCGTGGTCCCAATCAAGACGGACGAGGACGGCTACGCCGCCGTTTATTATGAGGCCAACGCCAACCTGATACACAAAACCGAGGCGGGCGCCATATGGGTGAACCCGGTAAACGGCCTCACCTATATCTGCCGCGGCTATGACAGCGGCGATTACGGCCCCGGCAAAAACTGGGCGCCGCTGAACCCGCTGACCCACTGGTAAAACGCGGGGCGAAAGGCTGCAACCAGCCTTTTATATAACCGCACTGGCTTGAAAACCACAAAAGAAGAAGGCGCCGGTGCTGACGAGGTATATCGTCAGCACCGGCGCCTTGTTATTTTATATTTGCAGGCTGTTTGCAGGCTATTTTTATTTTTGAGGCTTTTTTTAGATGGTTTGCTGTTTGGCAAAAGTCGGATAATGTCGATGAGTTTTTGTGTCAAAAAGATGGGGGATATGGTTTTTTGTGATATTATAATAGATAATAAGTAATTATCGGAGGTTACAAAAAATGTCATGAGTGAAATGATTCCACAAGATTTAATATTGATTTTATCGGGTGTTCCATGTGTAGGAAAAACCACGACAGCTTACAATCTTATTAAAAACATTTCTGAATTCAGACGAGTTAGTGAACTAGATATTATAAGAACAGTCGTAAGAGCTACAATTAAAAACTTGGCTAAAGATCCAGAAGCAGAGGCAGCATTAGTTCAAGATAAGTATAAAGCTTTGTTTTCCTCGTTGGCTGAAAATGACTTGGACATAGCAAAACAGCAGTCTTGCTTATTAATCCCATACGTTAAAGAAATAGTATGCAGACAACAGCGACGCAAAATTCCAACAATTATAGAAGGCGCAAGTATAATTCCTAGTACTTACTTTGAAAATGGCTATCCTATAAAAGGATTCGAAAAAAATATTTTATTTATAAATTTATTTTTGTCAAATGGAACAGAACACTATAATAGAAGAGTGAAAAGATGTTTAGAACGAGATTATAAAAAATCAAACGATTCTATAAAGGAGGAAATCGAAATAATTAGAAAAAACAAAAATTTAGAATTGCATTGCGAAACTGTTGAACTGAGCAAAACAGCCACTAATGTATTTAGTATCGATATTGCTAATATGAATGAATTTGAATT
>JAUNTE010000086.1 GCA_030538855.1 Oscillospiraceae bacterium | reverse complement strand
TGCGTGGGCAGCGTGATGAGGCTTGAAAAAGGCCGTTACCGCCAGACGATCAATATCCGGTATCCGGCCGGTATGACGGGTGAAGAGCTTACCCGGCGGCTTGAAAAAGCGGCGGAGGGGGCGGCCTGTGTAAAGGATATTGAGAACGACCCGCCTTTTTATATCAGCGCCGAAAATCCTGCCATCGACACGCTGCTGCGGGCCTACAGCAGCCGTACGGGAAAGCCCGCACAGCCCTTTACCATGGGCGGAGGCACCTATGCCCGGCATTTTAAAAATGCCGTCAGCTTTGGGATGGAGCAGCCAAAAGAACTGCTGCCGCCGTTTGCGGGGCCGATACACGGCGCGGACGAGGCGCTGGGCGAGGATTGGTTTTTTGACGCGTTTTTGGTTTACGCCGACGCGGCTGCCGCTTTGCAGAAACTGAAGTTTTAAGCGGCGGGTGAAAAAACGGAAGAGCGTTTTATAAGAGGGCCGCTTGGCCCGCAAGGCCGCGGCTGCGGGGCGTCCCTTTATAAAACGGCCCAAACCGCTTACGCGCCGTTTAGGTACGCCTGCGGCCCGCTGGCTGCAGCCTGCGCGGGTTTGGATTGACAGGCTGTGCACAGAGGATTACACTGTGAAAAAATGCGGCTGAGAGATTTTACACGGACAGATGAAAACCAGCCGGAAGGAGCCTGCGGTGAAAACCATTTATAAAAGCGCCGAAAAGAAAAAAGAGATCCTCGCGCTGTATGACAGCCAGCTTTCCCGGCTGGAGGCCCCCTGGCGGGATATGTGGGTCGAGACCTCATACGGAAAAACGCATTTGATAGAAACGGGCGATACGTCCGCCCCGGCGCTGCTGATGTTTCACGGCGGCAACGCCACCACAGCCCATACGCTGCTTGCCTGCGGCTTTTTGCTGAAAGACTTCCACGTTTATGCCGTGGATATGATCGGGCATCCGGGAAAAAGCGCCGAGACCTGCCTGCCCGCCCGGGGCCCTGCTTACGGAAAATGGGCGGCGGAGGTCATCGACAGCCTGAAGGTTGAAAAAATACGCTGTTTCGGCGGCTCGTTTGGGGCGGGGGTACTGGTAAAAACCATGTGCGAGGCGCCTGAAAAGATAGAGAAGGCCGCGCTGTATGTGCCCGCGGGCCTGCACAACGCCCCGGCGGTAAAAAGCATTGCCATGCTGGCCCCGATGCTTGCCTATTGGGCCACCCATCAAGAAAAATGGCTGAAAAAAGCTTTGCTGCCCATGGCGGTATCCGCCGAAGGGATCGACCCGGATACCTTTGAAACGGCAAAAAGAAGCATCGAGGGGGCAAAGGTGAAAATGGGCATGCCCAGCAACGCAAAAGCCGCCGCGCTGCGACGGTGTACCATGCCGGTGCTTGTAATGGCGGGCGAAAAGGACTGCCTTTTTCCGGCACGGGGGGTACTGCCGCGGGCAAAAAAGCTGTTACCGCACTGCACGGCTTACCTTTTAAAAGGCAGGGGACATATGAACCGGCTGACCGCGGAGGAAGAGCGCATGATCGTAAAATTTTTAAAATAGCGCGGCTTCAGGCGGCCGCTGAAGCCGCGGCCTGCCCCGTGCGGGCACGTGGGTTGAAATGTTCCAATGTTCCGGTACGGGTTACTACGCTGATGTCGTACCCCGTACGGGGCGCGGGGATTGCAATAAACGATCAGAGCCCACAAGTTCAACATAAGTACGCGGCCTACCCCGTGCGGGCGTGTGGGTTGAAATCATACCGGCCTTGATATTACGCCCAGCTACAGGTCACACCCCGCACAGGGCCGTGGAATGGAATAGGACGTTGCTGCTCTCCTTTTCTCTCCTCGAAAGTTGTATCCCGCACAGGCACATGGAATGAAATTTATCGTGCTTGTAATTCCGGCATTTGCATTATCATGACAGGTCGTGTCCATCGCGTCACCATACCGTCCGTAATTTCAATCTGCGCACGTGGATTGAAACAGGTTGATATCCATTGGGTCTATGTACTGAGAACGTCCCGCCCCTCATGGGGCGCGTGGATTGAAATTATTTGAAAAAATGCTTATTACCAATCGCCCCTGGTCGCGCCCCACACGGGGCGTATGGATTGAAATTTTTCAAGGTGGGCTTTGTAGATGGCGCTGTCATAGGTAGCGCCCCGCATGGGGCGCATGGGTTGAAATATTACGTTGGCAGCCATTGCCAACGTGTCATGCGTCCTGCCCCACACGGGGCCCGCAGAGAAAAGGCCCGTCCCGGAGACGGCGCGGGACAGAGTTTGTAAAGCGGAGGACGCGCAAAAAGGCGCGGAAAGCTTCCGCGCCGGGATAAAGGGATAGGGCTGACGCAAACAGACAGCCGGAAAAACGAAAAAACTCCTCTGGGGACGATACCCCGGAGGAGTTCTTTTATCTTTTTTTAAATAATTCCAGCCCTTTGCGGGCCACCCGTTCGCCCAGGGCTTCACACAGCGCGAGGCCTTCGTCCTCATGCCCTTTCAGCGAGACCGCGCCGATATGCAGATAAGGTTTGCCCAAAGCCGAACCGCCGGAATACACCAGCATCCCTTTTACCAGCATATGTTCCAGCACTGTAAGCTCGGCGATGCCGGGGCCGCCCTGCGCATAGTCGGCGGTGGAGAATACCGCGCCCAGTTTGCCTTCTAAAGAGAGGGCGTGGGATTCATCGAACCATTTTTTTACCTGCCAGCAGGTGTTGGCAAAATAGGTAGGGGTACCGAATACAACGGCTTGCGCCTCGTCCAGGCAGGCGTCGGCGGCATGGTCTAAATCACATACGCAGACCTCGGCCCCTGCTTTTTGCGCGCCGCGGGCCACGGCCTCGGCGCAGGCGGCAGTTCTGCCGCTTACGCTGAAATAAAGAACAGCCAGTTTCATAATAAAGCCCCTTTTTATATGGCGGCGACCACCTGGATGCTGACCAGATGCTCCTCCACCGGCATGGCGGCCTGTACGCAGGTGCGGGCGGGTTCGGCCTCTTCGGTGACCCATGCGTCCCACACAGCGTTGAAAGCGCCGAAGTCGTTCATATCACGCAGATAGATGGTGGCACAGAGCAGGCTGCTTTTATCCAGGCCGCGCAGCGTCAGCAGGCGCTCGATCCGCCCCAGCACTTCCTCAGCCTGTTTTTGAATGTCCGGTTCCAGCGTGTCGGGGGTAAGGGCCGACAAAAACAAAAGGCTGCCGTACTCAACGGCCGCGCTGTGGCGGCCGTTGCCGCCCAGACGTTTGATGTCCATATTGCGCATCCCCCTTATTCTTCGTCTTCTTTATAGTTTGAATAGATGTCGATATAACGGCGCGGGGCGCTTTTTTTCTCTAAAAGATAAATGCCCAGTGCAGCGGCCGCCGCGGCGAAAAGAACAAGAAAGATCTTTCCAATGGTTTTCATAAGACAACCCTCCGTTTTGTTAGTGACGGGGCCGCGCAAAGCGGCCCGGACAGATGATGAAAAAGCGAAAATGTTCTATTTATAAAACGATGTAAAATCGATTTATGCTTCGGCTCAATAGGGGACGGCGACGAAATCTCCGAAACCCTCGGCCGTGGGCGCCCGCCGCCCTGCGGGGACGGGAAACGCGCTGCCGAAAGCGTCCTCTTCTGCGTCGTATAAAAACAAATTGCCGCTGAACGCGCTGCCCGCCGCCGGGCTTTGCCCAAAATAAGCAGCGATGAGCTCTTTCGGCAGCAGGGCTTCAAAGGCCCAATAGTAGCCCTGCTCGTCGTTGCCGTTGCTCATCTGCGGCTGCGGCGCGGCGCAGGACAAAACCCTGCCGCCCGGCTGGTGCAGCATACAGACGGCGACGCCCCCCGACGAGACGGTATACGAGAGAAAATCACCGCACAGGGCGGGCGCAAAATTGAACGCCGCGCAGAAACGCTGGCTTTCAGGCGGCCTTCCGTCAAAAACCCAGCCGCCCAGCGCAAGGCTGCCTTTTTGCAGGCAGAGCTTGCCGTAGCTGTAAACGGTATCCCGGGCGGGGCTTCCGTTCCAGCTGGTCAGCTTCAGGGCGGGCATGGTATCCAGCACCACAGAAGCATCAGAAGCTGTGACAAGAAACGACAAAGCGGCACCTCCGATAATCGATGATCAAGATGAAACTTCCTGGCAGGACGGGAGTTTTTTGCCGAAAAAGAGAAAAACAGCAAAAAAACAGTTCTGAATCTATTTTTACTTTCCTATTATATCATGAGCCCCGGACAGACGCAACTGAAAGAGCCCGGCCGATGAAAAATAAGAGGAGAAAAATGTTTTACAACGGGGTTTTGAAAAAACTTACCGCTTGACTACGTCACGCCGGATGGTACAATAAAAGTGTTGGTTTTTTGTATGGCGGCGGTATAGGATGCCGCCCCGGCCCTCAAACTTTACTATGACAGCGAAACAGCATAAAGATTACTGGATGACAGGAGGAAAAACGTGTCGTGAAAAACGTATTTAAACGCGCGGCGCTGGGCGGCGCGGTGCCTCACCGCAAGCATACCGCAAAGATGGAAACGGTAAAGATGCCGGCGCCCGCCAAAGTGGCGCTGCCGATGATACAGCATATCGGGGCGCCCGCCGTGCCGGTGGTGAAAAAAGGCGACCACGTCTATGTGGGCACATTGGTGGGCGAGGCCGCGGGCTTTGTCTCGGCCAGCGTCCACTCCAGCGTCTCGGGCGAGGTGACGGAAATTGCCGACGTCATGCTGCCCAGCGGAGTGCTGGCGCCCTGCGTGGTGGTTGCGTCAGACGGCCTGCAGGAGCGGGACCCCGCTATCCAGCCCCCCACGGTGACAGACCATGAGAGCTTTGTGGCCGCCGTGCGTAAAAGCGGGCTGGTGGGCCTGGGTGGGGCGGGTTTTCCCACCGCCGTCAAACTCAGCCCCAAAAATCTTGACGCCATGGACACCCTCATCATCAACGGCGCCGAGTGCGAGCCCTATATTACGGCGGACGACCGCGAGTTTTTAGAACACCCCGAAGATGTGCTGGCCGGCATCGCCGCCGTCAAAAAATATCTGGGTATTAAAAAAGTCATCATCGCCATCGAGCGCAATAAGCCCGAGGCCATTGACCTGATGTTCAGCCTGACAAAAGGCGAGAGCGGCATCACGGTAAAGCCCCTTATCAGTAAGTATCCGCAGGGTGCTGAAAAAATACTCATTGAAAGCTGTACCGGCCGTGAGGTGCCCCAGGGCGGCCTGCCCGCCGACGTGGGCGTATTGGTGATGAACGTTGCCAGCGTCAGCTTTGTATCAAAATATTTGAAAACCGGTATGCCTTTGGTTACCAAGCGCCTGACGGTGGACGGCGACTTGGTGAAAGAGCCGAAAAACGTAGAGGTGTGCATCGGTACTTCTTATCGTGAAGTATTTGATTTTTGCGGCGGCCTGACGGAGGAACCCGCTAAGATCATCATGGGCGGCCCCATGATGGGCACCGCCGTGATGGATATGGATTTTCCGGTTTTGAAGCAAAACAACGCCCTGCTGGCCTTTGGCCCCAAGGCGGCCCATCTGCCTGAGCCGGGGCCATGCATCCGCTGCGCGCGGTGCATCGTCTCATGCCCCATGGGCCTTTCGCCCGTTGAGATCGCCGGGGCGTTTACCAAAGGCGACGTGGACGGCCTTGGAAAACTGAAAACAGATCTCTGCATTGAGTGCGGCACCTGCACCTATGTCTGCCCGGCAAAACGTCCGGTTACCCAGACGATGCGGCTGGCAAAGCAGATGCAGAAACAAGGAGGTAAAAAATAATGGCGAACAATCTGATCGTGACCTCCTCGCCGCATATCCAGGACAGCGCCACCACCCGGAAGCTGATGGGACATGTCATCATTGCGCTGCTGCCCACGGTGGCGGCCTCGGCCATCATCTTCGGATGGGAGGCGCTGCTGCTCACCGGGGTGACGGTGGCGGCCTGCGTAGGCTTTGAGGCCCTGTACTGCTTATTGATGAAAAAGAAAAACCCGGTGGGGGATCTCTCGGCGGTGGTTACCGGCATCCTGCTGGCGTTCAACATGCCTGTGACGATGGTACATGAGCTGTACATCCCCATCATCGGCGCGTTTATTGCCGTTGTACTGGTGAAACAGCTGTTCGGCGGCCTTGGCATGAACTTTGCCAACCCCGCCATTGTGGCCCGCATCGTTCTTGCCATCAGCTTTACCGACAGTATGACAAGGTGGGTGTTCCCGCAGAACGGTGTTGACGTACTGGCCAGCGCCACGCCGCTGGCCGCCAATCCCCCCGCCGACGGGCAGACGCTGATGACGCTGCTGATGGGCAATTACGGCGGTGTCATCGGCGAGACCTGCGCCATCACCCTGCTGTTGGGCGGCGTGTATCTGATCGCAACCAAAACCATCAACGCCGTACTGCCTATCGCCTATTTGGGCACCGTGGCGGTGTTCAGCATCCTGGCGGGGCAAAACGCGCTGGTGCAGCTGCTCTCGGGCGGGCTGCTGCTGGGGGCGTTTTTCATGGCTACCGATTATGTCACCTCTCCGTTTACGTTTACCGGCAAGCTGGCCTTCGGCATTGGGCTTGGGCTGCTGACCTGCCTCATCCGTTTTTATGCCAACATGCCGGAAGGTGTCAGCTACTCGATTTTGATCATGAACCTGCTGGTGCCCTACCTGAATGTGCTGACGCGGCAAAAGCCGCTGGGCGCCCGCAAAGAGAAAAAACACAAAGAAAATACCGGCGAAGGGGGGGCGAAGGCCTGATGAAAAAAGCGAAGCTTTGGCCGGATATTTTAAAGCCGGTCGTGGTGCTGACGGTCATCTGTCTTTTGACCAGCCTGCTGCTGGCAGTGACAAACAGCTTTACAGCGCCCATGATTGCCGAACAAAAGCGGATAGCGGCCAATGCCTCCCGCAAAGATCTGCTGCCGACCGCCGAAGATTTTGAGAAGGTGGACTGCGAAGAGGAAGGCATTACAGAATATTACCGTGCCACCAACGGCACCGGCGTGGTGGTGAGCGCAAACGGCAAAGGCGGCTACGGCGGCGACGTGCCCGTCATGGTGGCCTTTGACGAAAAGGGCACTATTTTGGCCGTCAAGGTGGACGCCTCGGGCGAGACCAAGGGCAAGGGCGATAAAGTGGCCGAGCCCGCTTATACCGGCCAATTTATAAACCATAAGGCCGAACGGATGAAGCTGGGGCAGGATATACAGGCGGTCGCCGGTTCGACCGTCACCAGCAGCGCCGCGCTGAACGGCGTCAACCGCGCGATAGACGCCTATAACAAGCTTGAAAAAGGCCAGGTACAGGAGGAGATCGTCCTCACCCCTGAAGATATGTGTGCGCTGGCTTATCCAAACGGCGGCGCGCTGACAAAGCTGGAGACTGCCGTGCTGAGCAAAGCCGCCGACAACGATACCGCGGCGGACGCGGTTTATACCGCTGAAGCGGGCGGGGCGGTCATCGTCACCACCGGCACCGGCTATACCGGAGAACCGATCACCGTCTACACGGCTTTTGACGCGGACGGCGTGATCGCAGGGGTGTATATCGACGCCAGCAAACAGACAGAGGGCCTTGGGACCCGTGTGGGCGAAGAGCCCTTTACAGGACAGTTTGCGGGCAAGACGCCGCCGCTGTCGTTGGGCGGCGAGGTGGACGGCGTGGCGAACGCCACCATGTCCAGCCAGGGCGCTGTAAACGGCGTCAATCTGGCGGCGCAGTGCTTTGCTGAAAATTTTGCACAAGGGGGTGAGGGCTGATGGCACAGAAAAAAGAAAAACAAAATCTTTTCAAGGTGTTTTCAAACGGCCTGCTGAAAGAAAATCCCTCGCTGCGGCTGGTGCTGGGTACCTGTCCCACGCTCGCCGTCACAACGCTCGTCTCAAACAGCATCGGAATGGGCATTGCAGCTACCTTTGTGCTCATCTGTTCCAATATCGTCATTTCGGCGCTGCGCAGGGTGATACCCGATAAAGTGCGCCTGCCCGCTTATATCACCATTATCGCCACCTTCGTCACCCTGCTGATGATGGTGATGGAGGCCTATGTGACAGACCTGTACAACGCTTTGGGCGTGTATCTGCCGCTGATCGTGGTCAACTGCATCATTTTGGGCCGGGCCGAGATGTTCGCCTCAAAAAACGGGGTGCTGGCCTCGGCCCTGGACGGCCTTGGCATGGGGCTTGGCTTTACCCTTACCCTGGTGCTGATGGGCACCGTGCGTGAGCTGTTTGGCAACGGCACCTGGC
>JAUNTE010000422.1 GCA_030538855.1 Oscillospiraceae bacterium | reverse complement strand
ATCAGATGCAGCTCTCCCTCCGGCAGCGCGTTTTGATACGCAAACACATCCGCCTGCACCGCCGTCACGGTATGCCCGCAGTTCAGCCGCAGGTAACGCATGGCTTTTTCTGAAAGCTCCACCGCCGTGACCTCCGCCTCGGGCCGGTAATATTTTACCGCGGCGGCAATCGTCCCGCTGCCGCTGCAAAGGTCCAGTACGCGCGGCTGCTGGGCCGTCTCAATCAATGACAGCGCTTTTTCCACCACGCACGCGGTATCCCCCCGGGGGATCAGCACCCCTTCCCCCACCGTCAATTCTATCTCCATAAAGGGCCAGCTGCCGCACAGGTACTGCAGGGGATAATGGCCCGCCCTCTTTTCTGCCTGGGCCAAAAGCACCTCTGCCTGCCGCTCGGGCAGCGGGTCGTCCGGCTGCAAAACAAAGCGCCGTTTCCCCATGACGTTTTCAAATAAAATATCGGCCTCCCACGCCGCATTTTCTATCCCACCAAAGGTCAGGGCCTTTTTTGCGGCAAGATAAGCCTCTTTTACCGTCACCACGCGCCGTCCTCTTTGTTTTCGGGCAGCACCGGCTTTACGGCGGCGATCGCCACCTCTATCATGCCGTCGTCCGGCTCATGGGTGGTCAAACGCTGCAGCCACAGCCCGGGGGCTGAGATGATGCGCGTCAGCCAATTGTCATGGCGGCCCGCAAAACGGATGACCTCATAGGCAAGGCTCATCACCACCGGCAGCAGCAGCACCTTTAAAAGCGCGCGCAGCCAGGTAGACGTCCAGGGCAAAAAGCCGCCCACCACGATGCTGATGATGAGCACCAAAAGTAAAAAGCTGGTGCCGCAGCGGGGATGAAAACGGGTGTATTTTTTTACATTTTCCACCGTCAGCTCTTCACCGGCCTCATAACAGGCGATGGTTTTATGTTCCGCCCCATGATAGCAGAATACCCGGTAAATATCCTTGATACAGGACACCAGCCCCATGTACGCTAAAAAGATGGCCATCTTCACCAGGCCTTCCAGTACGTTTTTCCAAAAACCAAGTTCTACCACGCCGCCTAAAAGCCCCACTAAAAAGGTGGGCAGCACCATGAACAGGGCCAGCGCCAAAAACACGCCCAGCACCGCTGAAAGGCCCATCATGGCCTTCATTGCCTTATCGCCGAAATGCTTTTCCAGAAAAGCGTCAAATTTTGAGGGCTTTTCCGCCTCCATCTCTTCGGGCATGGATATTTCCGCCGAGCGCATCAGGCATTTATAGCCGGTGAGCAGCGAATCGATAAAAATCAAAACGCCCCGCACCAAAGGCGCCTTCTGCCATTTATGGCTTTTCAGCGGATGTTCTTCCACCTCAATGCCGCCGTCTGGGCGGCGCACGGCAAGCGCATATTTATCCGGCCCCTTCATCATGATGCCCTCCAGCAGGGCTTGTCCCCCTACCGAGGTTTTAAACGCGCACGCCTTCTCGTTTTTTCCCATAGCTTCTCCTCTCTATCTGCCGCCTTTGATTTTTTCCCAATACATTCTGGCGGCCTGCTCGTTCTTGTTTTCTCCAAAGGTATAATAAACCGTACCGGCTAAAGCGTCCGGCAGATATTGCTGCGCTACCCAGTG
>JAUNTE010000085.1:7898-8275 GCA_030538855.1 Oscillospiraceae bacterium | reverse complement strand
ATTGGAATCGTATAAGGCAAAGCCGCCTTAAATGCTTTTGTTTTCATGTTTTGACCGCTCCCTGTTGTTCTTGATTTTTATTCAAAAGTCATCTATAATAAGTTGCGCTATAGTAAACGATTGTTTAACATGTTGAACAAAATTGTTCTTTTTATTATACAAATGTAAGATTTATCTGTCAATCGGCAGGAGGAGCTTTTATGGAACTTGGACAAATCATAGCCCAAAATCTCAAAGGATTGAGAACGGAGCGAAACTTAACGCTGGGGCAGTTATCAAAAATTTCAGGGATAAGCAAAGCGATGCTGTCTGATATTGAAAAAGGGAACGGCAATCCGACCATAAACACCATCTGGAAGATTGCAAACGGCTTGAAT
>JAUNTE010000085.1:0-7888 GCA_030538855.1 Oscillospiraceae bacterium | reverse complement strand
GATGGAACATATCGAGAAAGAGGCAACGGTTGTCCGAAAGTCGGAGCTGACCGTTCAAACTGGCGAGACGGAGCATTACCGTATCTATTGCTATTTCACAAATACTCCTGTCAGAAATTTTGAATTGTTTTATGTTGAATTGGACGCCAACTCATCCAATGCGACGATCGGTCACTCAGAAAAGGCGCAGGAGTATATTTACGTTGTTGAGGGTGAACTTGTTCTTCATACCGAGATGGGGGATCATACGCTGAAGCAAGGTGACGCCCTTGTCTTTGATTCGTCCATGGACCATACCTACATCAATCAGCAAAATTTTCTTTTATCCTTTATTGTTGTAAATTTTTATCCAAACTGACTGTTCGCTGTATATTGACCGGAAAAGTTTGAGAGATATTCAATAAAGGCATCCTGAAAGTGGAGGCGCATGAAAATGCGGCCTCCATTTTTTTACAGCTTTTGGGGCCAGCGGGGCCAGCGCATAGCGTTTGCGGTTTTTGAGGCCCCCGCAGGAGTGCAAAAAACGCTTGCAGCGGTTGCTGCCCAAACCCGCCGCTTTTGGATAACATGGGGTTGTTGACAAACTAGGTTCCGTAGAAAACGAGAACGCTTTTTCCGGCAAATGAAACAAAAACCGCAGGAAATACTGGATTATTCCCGAGGACTTTTGTGAAATATGCTGGAATGAAACGTCGAAGCTTTTCAGGGGGCGACTTTGTCAACAGCTTCAACATGTCCAAAAGCGTATGGAGGCGGCCAACATGAAGCCGGATATTGCCTTACACGCAAAAACGCCGCCCCTTTTCTTCGAGGGCGGCGTTTTGGTATGGATTGGCACCTGCATATTCGATTTTTTATGAGGCCTGCTCAGGAACTTCAGGTTTTGTTTTAAAGGGGAAATATGATATGCGCCCCGGCAAAGTGGAAAGGAAAGCAAGGATGCATATGGGTGGTGCGGGCGCATGGCAAAACCAACAAAGGGATGGACCGGTAACCGCTCTTTTGAATTTTTCTATTCTATCCTTGTCCGCTTAGGGCAGGGGAAAGTCAGGTAAACAAGGAAAGAAAAAGAGCTTCACCGGTTTAAAAACATCAAAAGAGAACACGCGTGGGGCGGAAGGGCAAGAAACGTTTCAATGGTTGGTAGGCCCAGTTTTTATTGATGTTTTCACTGCCTGTCCCGTATGCGCGGCCGCCGCTTTTATACCCGAACTGCCATAGGGCCAGACGCGGGCCAAGCGCCTTCATTTTTTGTCCCCAGTCTGTATCCGGCAGGCAGCCGTTTTTTGCGGTTGGGGTATTGAAATCCACATCGCGGACAGAATTGAAATAATAATAAGAGAGCCACAGGGGATATTTGCAGCGTGTTTCATCCATCCGGTAAAACAGCCACGCGATAGAGCAGTACAGCAGGGGGCGATACCCGTGTTTTTTCAAAATATTCAAAAACAGGTTGGCGCATTCGGTGAGCTGCTGCGCCGTGAGAAGGCAGGTGTTACCGCTTTCAAGTTCCAAGTGCAGAGCCGCAAAGCTGTTGATGGGAGCTTTTTTTAAAATTTTTACATAGGCCTGCGCCTGCCGGCGGGCATTGCGTTTGGCGTCTTCATAAGAGGGAGAAATTTGAGCGTAGTGCCAGGTGGCTGAGATATAGCTGCCCACCGCCAGCCCCGCACTGTGGGCGGCGAGGGCGAAACAAAGAAAATGGCTGTCCTCGCTGAAGCCATAGGCGCCGCGGATCATAACACCGTCAATGCCTTGTTTTTTCGCTTTTTGAGGATCAAAATACTCTTGATGGCGGCTGATGTCGAGAACTTTTCTTATCATGATGATTCACCTCTTATGAAAATGACAGGTAGATTGATAAAACAGAAGAAAATGTTTTTAAGAGATTACCGGGAAAGGCCTGAAAAAGGCGGGCGGCAGAACGTACCCGCCGCCCGCAAAAGCCTTGCAAACCAAGAAAATCAGACGTCGGACGTTGAAGACGACATGACGCTTGACAGCAAGTTGCGTATCAGCAGGCACAGCGCCTGTAGAAAGCTGTATTTTACGAGTGGGACATAAGCCCAGTTTTTATCGACATTTGCGCTTCCGCAGCCATAGGCCGTGCCGCCGCCGACAGAACCGAACTGCCACATGGCAAGGCGTTTATTTTGGTAAAGCTGCTGCAGCATTTCTCCGTACCGGGTGGCGGGGAATTGTTCAGGCGGCTGAGAAGAAAAATCAGCGTCGATCATATGATAGCAGGCGATCCAAAAAGGATACTTGAGCTGTGCTGCATCCATTTTTTCATACAGCCATGCGATGGAACAGTAGAGAAGGGGCGGGTGGCCGCTGCGTTTTAAAACATCTAAAAACAGGTTGGCGCATGTGCTTAGCTGTGAGGGGGAGAGATTGCAGGCTTGCCCTTGTTCAAGCTCAAGATCAAGGGCGGCAAAGCTGTTGATTGGCGCTTGCTTTAAAAGGCTTACAAAATAATCGGCCTGCTGTTTGGCGTTGGCTTTTGCGGTTTCAAAATCAGGCGAGACGCTGGCATAGTGCCAGGTGGCGAACAGATAGCTGCCTACGGGCAGCCCGGCTTTTTTGGCAGCGGCAGCGAAATCATGAAAACAGCTGTCTGGGCCCAAGCCGTAGCCGGCGCGCACCATCACGCCGCCAATGCCTTGGCGTTTGGCTTTGTCAGCGTCGAACGAAATTTGGTAACGGCTGATATCAAGTACTTTAGCGGGAATGGATGACATGAAAATACGCTCCTTTATATAAATGAAAAAATAAAATGAAATAAAAGTGAAGTTTTTCGCGTTGATGTACAGAGGGCGAAAAGCCATTCTTTTGCTTTTGACCGCGCCGGGAAGTGGGGGGGCGGCTTTCCGGCGCAGGAGGAAACCGGGGACTGCTGCGCCGGAAAGGTTAAAATTGAAAGAAAACGGCGGTTACCCCTTTTTAGAAGAGGCCTTTTTCGCGCCGGAAGCCGCAGAGACGGTATCAGCGGAAGAGGGGGAAGCTGTTTCTTTGACTGTAACGTTCTCTTTTTTGGGCGGGGTAAGCCATTGTTCCAACTGGGCGCGGCATTGGGTCAGCGGGGCCAACGCCGCGGCAAAATTCGGCTGTGGGCCAAAGCGATCACAGCGCCCGACCAGCGTATAATCACAGTACAGGTAACCGGCAGAGGTATTGGCGGGAAGGAAAGCCTGCGCAACGGGAACATCCTTGGTGAGAGGGCTACGGCGCAGTGAAAAATAAGGAAGATCTCCATTTTGATAGCTGCTGTTCATGGCGCCGCAAAGCGCAGGGATGGAGAGGGTGGGGATCCCGCTGATCGTGCAATTTCCCTGTAAGGCTGCCGTCGCCCTCGCAAAATCGCTTTCACCGGTAAAGGCTTGGGGCGTTAAGAACGCGTTAAAAGCGAAAAAGGAGTAAAAGTCTTCTTTTAACAGCAAGGTGGAATAGGGAACAACCCGAATCTGATCGATCGTATTTACGATGTCCTGCAGCATTGGCAGAGAAGTAGACACCATAGCTGTGCATACTTCGAGAGCGGCGTCATATCCCGCCAAAATCTGCGCGGCATATTCACGAAAATGTTCGATGCTCAAACCCTTGCCATCTATGTTAAAAACGGCGTTGGCAATGCCCTCCGGGGCCGCGAAGTCAAAAAGAGCGTGGTCCATATAAGTTGCATCCCAATTTTGATCATTCATGACGGTCTGATCGAACGCGCATTCCGCGTCGGCGATTTGCGGGCCTTCGGCGGCGGGAAGCAGGTTGTCCTGGTGTAGATCGGTAATGCCGAAAAAGTGAGCAAGACAGATCAGTTCGCCCATTTGTGTATAATATAGATCCACCTGAGGCGAAGCAAAGGTATCACACCGCGAGATGAAGGTGACCATGCGGCTGTTGACGCTGACAGCGGGGACAGGCAGCGGGGCAAAAGAACAGGGGGAGCCAGCCGCGTGCAGGGCCAGCGCTGTATCGTTGGCCAGCGTAAGCGCCCGGGTAACGGCAAAATCAGGATGCATGGAGCGCGGTTTATATAAGAAGGGGGTAGGGTCCTGCGAGGAATCAGTGGCGAGAAACAGCGCCTGCTGCCCGTCCATATGCGGGTCAGAACCGGAGGGGATGAGGCCGAGATTGGAAAGAGAAGAAAGCGCGTGGGAACGTATCAGAAAATCGGCCACATTGTGCAGGCGGCGGCTCATCACCGCGGCAAAGGACGCAGGCTGCTCAACAGAAAAAAGAGGGAAATTTACCATCACGCACATGGATTTGAGCAGGGCACCGTGATGTTTGACCGGGACTAAGGGGAAGCAATGATTCAAATCAGCCAGGATTTGAAGGATTTGATCGTTATTGAAAGCATAGGAGAGGATCTCAAAAAAGAAAATTTTATAATAAGTCTTATTTAAGCCTGTCTGTTTTTGTTCATAGCAAAGTTCGGTGAGTTCGGGGATCATATGCATATAAGCGGGAACGGTGAGCTGGGAATCCAGCGCTTTTAAAAATTGTAAAACTCCTCGGGAATAACGCGGTTCGAATTGTTCAGGAACGGGTATGGTATTCGGCGATTGAAACAGATCTATATTGTCGGGATGATCGTGACAGGCCTGCGGCAGCTTTGCAAACAGCTTTTCATAGGCGTAGTCAGTGCGCTTGTTAAGATTAGTGCATTCGTTGAGGATATCTGTAAGAGTATCGTTTGGCATAGCGGTCTCCTTTCAAAAATGAAGAATAGACAGAGGACGAAGACACCGGACCGTAATAAGATGTTAAAAAACCGCAGGCAGCGGCGGCATGAAATGCGGACGTCTGCCTGCGGCGCAAATGACAAATAAAGGGATCAGTCGAATTTTGCGAAATCGTAGGTGATGGTGACAAGGCCGGTGCTGACGTTGTCGCTCAGATAAACGGTCAGATACTCCTGACCTTCGTAATCGATGACGACGGGGCTTTTAGACAGCGTGGCCGCGTCGAAAAATTCATCGTTGATCTCAAGATCGCTTAAAGCGATATAAAGTTTGGGATGCACGGCGAAATTCACCTTGAATTCAGGGCGTACTTCGCAGGCGAACAGCGATTTGCCGTCTTTCGTCACAACGGCATACTTTGTGCTGTCGCATTTATTCAGGATCTCGATGGTGCTTTCGCTGGGCGAGGGGTCGTTGCTCTTGCGAATATCCAGCGCCTTGCTGTTTTCAAAAATTTCCCAAGCCGTATTGTAATCGGCGTTCAGGCTTTTTGTCTGCATGGTGCCGCGGCCCAGTTCAGTAGAAGCGCTGACGCCGATATTCATGGGCAGGACGGTGTTGAACTGCGCCTGAGGGGCGATGTAGGGGTGCTCCCATGCGGCGACCTTGTAGTTTTTAACGTTCAGCTGCAGGTCCTGCTGGTACATCAATACCTGCTGGGTGGCGTGGAGATTGCTTATAATGCGGATTTTCAGATCAGTACTCATTTGAAAAACATCCTTTCTTTTTTAAGGTATCTATTCGCGCCGGCAAGGCGCATTAAAAAGAGGGGCCGTTCTTTTCCGCGCGCTTAGAAAAGAAAGGAACTCTTTTTGCCGGGGGTCAATGAGGAAAAAATAAACAGCTTTCTTGAAACTTTAAAGGTATCTGGTTTTTTATGACCCGTCTGAAGAGCGGTTTGTAAGCGGTAGTAAAATAGTACCAGCAGCCATTCTCAAGCAAAATCTTTTTTTCAGAGAGATCGATCCTTTTTACATACTGTAAATTGATAATGCAGGAGGACGAGCAGGGCGAAAAACGGTAGTCCAGGGTATGCAGCAAGGCCTTGATGGAAGAACGAATGACACAAGAGCCCTGGGTGTGGCGGACCAAACAGTAATGGGAACGCTTTTCCTCCAGTTCTACGCAATAAATGTCGTCATAGGCAAGACGGGAATAGCAGCCGGTCTCATCCTGGATGAAAAGGCCGCGGGCCGCATGCTGCAGGCCGGAGGCAAGGAAAAGCAAAAGCTCAGTCAATTCTTCGTTCAGCGCGTTTAAGCTTTCAGCAGAGGCGCTGTGAAACCCAACGATGCGAAGCTGGCCCCGCAAAGCGGTGAGAAGGGTGTGCTCGTTTTCTGAAAACAGGAAAAACGCCGCCGAGCGAAGTTTACTATGTAAGGCGGATAGCTGCTGCGTCAGGGCGGCGTCCTTTCCCGTATCCAGAAAAACCAAATAAGAGACGCCGGTACGAAATAGCGGGATAAGCTCCGCGGGCGTACGAGGGTGAGCCGGATGAAGAGAGAAAAAAGCGCCCAGGCGGTAATATAACGAATTTTCTATGGAGTTTTTGATGAAGTTGTATAGGGAAGCGTTCTGCGTATAGATCACAATCTCCACTTTGAAGGTATTCCTCTCTGTAAAAAGCTCTGACGTCGTAGTGAGTGTCGTACCGTTTTGGTCTGGTTTTAGTTTAATAGACGGCTTTATAAAAGTGAGAAAATCAGGCGCAGATGAAGAGAAAGCGGGCGCAAATGAAAAAAGTGCCGGCTTGCCGCCGGCGCTCTCGTCATAAAAATTATCCGAATAGAGGAAACAGACAAGGATAACGTTACTGCAATGAAAGCTCAGATGGCGACAAAAAAGTTTAGAAAATCTTTGTATAATACTATTATAGACAAAAGTATAAAAAATTTGCTAAAAATCGTTCGATGATATTCGACAAAAATAGATAAAAATAGGCGGAACAAAAAATAAACAGACGGACAGGCGTCGCAAAGGCCCTGTCTGAAAAACAAGCCCTTCACCGCTTTAACGGGTGGGTGACAAGGAATGTTTTTACACCGGGCGTCGGACACGTCAGCGATTTACGGTCGAGTGGGCCGTGAAAGGCGCCGGGCGGTTTGCGGGGTACATTACGGCCCTTGTTATAGATTGGAAATTTCTGTAGACGCGGCCGCCTCACACGAGACAAACAAAAGGGAGCATAAGGAAAAGGTGCGCCGTAAGCCTTGGCGGCTTGCAAGCGGACCGGACGCCGCGACGCGCTTTTGGTTTGGCCGTGTGAGAAAAAATTTCCGCAGCCGTCATCCGATTTTTGCAAAGGCGGCTCAAAAAAGTAGAAAAGGCTGCCCGTATCAAGAAAAACTGCGGTATGGCCGAAGAAGCAGGTTTTCAAAAACGGAAAAACAGCGCTGCCGGGCCGCGGACACCAAAAGGTGATCAAACAACGGTTTATAAAAAACTATTTTTAAAAAGCCGTATAACTTTATTGACATTTCACAAAAATTAAGTTAAAATATCTACGTTGCGCTGATTTTTAGGGATCAGTGCGCCTATTTTGTTGTTTTACAGCGCGTTTTGCACTGTCAGACATAAATTTTTAAGTAAGGAGGTGTGATGAATTGCCTACTTTTAACCAGCTCGTACGCAAAGGCCGCGAGGTCATCGAGAAAAAGAGTACGGCCCCCGCTCTGCTGCGCGGTTATAACTCGCAGAAGAAGCAGTACACCGATCAGCGCGCGCCCCAAAAGCGCGGCGTCTGCACCGCTGTCCGTACCATGACCCCGAAAAAGCCTAACTCTGCTCTGCGTAAAGTTGCCCGTGTCAAACTCACGAATGGTATTGAGGTTACCTCTTACATTCCCGGTATCGGCCACAATCTGCAAGAGCATAGTGTCGTACTGATCCGCGGCGGCCGTGTAAAAGACCTGCCTGGCGTCCGTTACCACATTATTCGTGGTACGCTGGATACCCAGGGTGTGTCGGGCCGTATGCAGGCTCGCTCCAAGTACGGCGCGAAGCGCCCCAAGGCCGGTAAATAAGAGGTAAATCAGACACACCCAGCGCCACCATGGCCGCCTTATTTTAGATAAGCGTTGCCGTTTGGCCTGCGGGAGTTACGATTACTTTCGAGTACCGATGATATCATTATGTGAAGGAGG
>JAUNTE010000421.1:652-1616 GCA_030538855.1 Oscillospiraceae bacterium | reverse complement strand
ATCAAAAACTGTAACGAACGAAGAGTTTATTCGTTTAACAAACAGAGGAGGTGAAAAGATTGGATACTAATTCGCTGATTGATGAAATGTACAGCCGCTATGCCAAAGCCTTAAAGCTGTATCTGCTGACTCTGTGCGGCAATAATGAATTGGCGGATGATATAACCGCCGAAACTTTTTTGAAAGCAATCAACAATATAGACAGCTTTCGCGGCGGCAATGTTCTTACTTGGCTTTGTACTATCGGCAAAAATACTTATTTCGATTATTTAAGAAAAAAGGAACGGACCAATGTTTTTCCGGCTGATACGGAAATTTTGCAAACGGCTTCCAAAGAGCCTGCTCCTGAGGAAAGCTTGATTCAAAAGGACGAGCGGATTATGCTTTACCGTCTGCTGCGAGGGCTGGAGCAGGACGCCAGAGAGGTAGTGTATTTACGGATGTTTACTGATTTATCATTTAAAGAAATTGGCAGTGTTTTGAACAAAAGCGAAAATTGGGCGAGGGTAACCTTTTATCGAAGTAAAGTTAAATTGAAGGGAATGATTGAGAATGAAGATTGAATTGCCTTGTGAAATAGTCAGAGATTTACTGCCCGTTTGTATCGAGGGGATTGCAGACCCTGTCAGCAGAGAGGCGGTGGAAACCCATCTCTTAAGCTGTGAAAAATGCCGGCAGCTTAAAGATAACATGACGAATACCGACGGCAGCATCGAAAATTTGAAAAAAAATGCGGAAACTCAAGAGGATGCAGTACTTTTCAAAAAAATCAAAAAAAAGCTGAATAAAAAAGCAAAAGCCGCTATTGGCATTTCTTTGGCTGTGATAGTTATAGTTGTTTTCGGTTTTCAACTGCTTTTTAACATGCCTGTTAAAAATGTTGATTTGGATGATATATCTGTTTCTGCCAATGTTTATGCCTTCAGCGATTTGCTTGAAGCAGAAGAAATTGACGGGGCAGCAG
>JAUNTE010000421.1:0-642 GCA_030538855.1 Oscillospiraceae bacterium | reverse complement strand
TGAGATGTCCGACGGAAACTCCGAGGATGAAGATGGTGAAGTGAAAATTTCTATGGGCAAGGGTGATGACAGTCAATATTACGGTATCACGCTTCCCGGTAATAATGAATTCCAGATTACTGTCGGGGCGATGGAAAAATGCGAATACGTTTCGGCAATTTCCTGGCAAAGTCCGTATTTTTTGCGGGAAATACGCTGGGCAGACAAAAATGATGAAAACGGCGATGTTTTATATGTATCGGCATTTAAAACTACTATAATGAATAATAAAAATCCAAACGCCAATCAGACAATGACTAATCTTGAGATGAGAGAAATTAACAAGATTGTTTATGTGGATAGCGGCGGAACCGAAACTGTTTTATGGGAAAACCTTAAAAAATAATATTTTGCCCTCTGTAAACGGCAGAGGGCAAAATATTGAAAAAAAACAATTAAAAAAGGTATTGACAACGATGATTGGCTGTGGTAATATATATAACGCTGTCGCCAAAAGTAAGCCTTTCGGGTCTGCAGCGCTTGGGAAAGTCAGCTGCGCCGCAGGGGGTTGCATACAGACAGCGAAACAAAAAAAGTTTTTGTTAAAATCGAAAAAGATATTGACAAAGAGAAGAAGATATGATAGTATAAATAAGCTGTCTT
>JAUNTE010000420.1 GCA_030538855.1 Oscillospiraceae bacterium | reverse complement strand
TGGACCCGGTGAACGGCGAACACCAGCTGTTCCAGCTGACCGACGGCGGGAAGGAGCAGATCGACCTGTTCCCGGAGCAGCCCAAGCTGGACCTGCTCAGCAGCGCCAAGGCCCTGGACATGACGGTGGTCACCAGAGAGGGCAAGACCACCACCCTGCGGGAGGCCCTGGAGGAGCTGGACGACCAGCAGGACGACTCCGATCTGGACGCCTCAGCCATGGCGGACCGGCAGCCCCTGTTCAAGGACGTGAAGGCCACGCCCATCAAGGTGGGGGACAACTTCCAGCTGGACACCCAGCAGCCCGACATGGAGGACAGACCATCCGCTTCGCGGCCCAGCAGGGCCTGCGGCAGATCGAGATCAAGCTCAACCCCGAGAACCTGGGCGCCCTGACCATCCGGCTGACCCAGAGCGCCGACGGCACCCTCCAGGTGGTGCTGCGCACCAGCACCGTCAAGGCGGCCGACCTGCTCAACCAGCACATGAGCGGCCTGAACGCGGCCCTTCAGGGCTACAGCCAGAACGAGGTCCGGGTGGAGGTCCAGCGCAACGAGGACAGCCAGCAGGCCCAGCAGCAGCAACAGCAGCAGACCGACCCCAACGGCCACAACCGCCAGCAGCAGGAACAGCAGCAGCGGCAGGAGGAGAGCCACAGCGGCGATTTTCTCCAGAAGCTCCGGCTGGGACTGTTCGGCACCGAGGACATGTAAGCATTTAACGGAGGTGAAACGAAAATGGCAGATTCTACGATCCAGCCCGGAATGGATATCCTGAGCCGCGGCACATCCTATACCTCTCAGACCGATTTCGATGCCTATATCAACCGCTGGGAGGAGAAGGAGAAGGAGGACGCCCTCTACGAGGACAGAGGGACCCTATCCTTTACCGATATGCTGGGGCTGATGGTGGCCCAATTCCAGAACCAGACCATGGACAACCAGGCCAGCACCACCGACATGATGAACCAGCTGGTGCAGATGAGCTCCATGCAGGCCATGACCGAGATGACCAGCAACATCAAGGAGCTGGCTCTGGCCAACGTGATGACCTACGCCGCCTCTTTAGTGGGCAAGACGGTCACCGTGGGCGTGAGGAACGAGAAGACCGGCGAGATCGACGAGCTTGTGGGCGTGGTGCAGGGCACCGGAACCTACGACGGCCAGCAGGTCATCTACCTGGAGAACGGGAAGGGCTACTTCCTCAGCGACATCATGGCCGTGGGCACCCTGCCTCCCAAGGAGGAGACCGAGGAGCCCGGCGACAGCGGCGATGAGAGCACCACCACGCCCCCTGTGGACACCGAGAATAAGGACGAGGCGGAGAGCTGAGTCGGTTGGCCGGAAGGGAAGCCGGCCGGAACAGAAAGTTGAGGAAGCACTATGGCAGAACGCATCAATTCCATCCAGGGCGTGTCCCAGGTGGAGCGCGTCCAGCAGGTCAGCCCGGTCAACCGGACGGCGGGCGGACAGTTCGGCGCTCTGCTCCAGCGGGAGATCAGGGTCGCGGAGCCCGCGATATCCTTCTCCAAGCACGCCCAGAGCCGCGCGGCGGAGCGGGGCATCCAGGTGGACGACGTCCTGATGGACCAGCTGGCCGACTCGGTGGAGCGGGCCCA
>JAUNTE010000419.1 GCA_030538855.1 Oscillospiraceae bacterium | reverse complement strand
GCCGGGGCAGCGGCCTGCGCGGGTGCTGCAGGAGCCATCGGAGAGGGTACGACCGGCTTCGGACGGAAGATGCCAAGCGCACGGTTAGCCAAATCGTCCAGCACAGGCAGACCTGCGTTTTTCCCTTTGCATACCCGGCCTATCGCTATGATCGTCAGCACTACCTCTAATACGGTGATGACAAATGCAAAGAACGAGAAGATATTGGTAAGTATGCCGTAGGCGTCGCCGCCGTAGCTGTACGGGTCGAACCAGCCGATCATATCTTTCAGCCATGTTTCACAGTGATTGAAGATGAAGCCCAGAAGAGAAATGGACATGGTGAGGAACACAGCCTCAAGAGACTGTTTCGTCAGCCAGTCGTTTTTTTCGACGATGATGACAAAACCCGCCACCAGCAGTGACGCGGTCACTCCGCCAAAAAATGCTGCGGCAAACGCTAAAACGGCATAAAATGTAAGAGTCAGTCCTGTTTTTCCTTTTTGCATAGCAGATACCTTGCCTTTCCTGCCGGAATATCCGGCAAACATTATTCTGATATTTACTATATTCTTTTGCGAAAAAAAATACAAGTAAATCTCTTAATTTTCGGAAAAAAGCAGAAAAACCGAAAGCTTTCATGTATAATAAATACAAATAAAAACGCAATATATTTTAAAAGGATGGAACGCCCTATGGAATGGACAGACGTCTGCATCAGCGCGCCGCGCGCATACGCGCAGCAAATCGAGGCCATCGCCACCGGCATTTCAGGCAGCGGCGTGTATATCGAGGACTATGCCGACCTGGAAGAGCAGGTGGAAAAGATCGCCCATGTCGATCTCATTGAGCCGGAGCTTCTGGCGAAAGACCGAAACACCGTAAAGGTACATTTTTATCTGCCGCCTGAGCAAAACGCCGCCGAGATCGCCGCGCTTGTCCGCGAACGGCTGGCGGACAGCGACGTCCCCGGCGTACTGACGCTGGACGGCGTCAAACAGGAGGATTGGGAGACCAGCTGGAAAGCGTATTACCACGCGCTTCCCATCGGCAGCCGTCTGATGATCTGCCCCAGCTGGGAGGAGGCGGACACTCCGCGCGCCGTTTTAAAGCTGGACCCCGGCATGGCTTTTGGCACCGGTACCCATGAGACCACCGCCCTCTGTCTTGAACAGCTGGACGCGCTGGTAAAAGGCGGTGAGCGGGTGCTGGACGTGGGCACTGGCAGCGGCATTCTTGCCATTGCGGCGCTTCTTCTTGGCGCGCAGCAGGCGGACGGCGTGGACATCGACCCCGTCTGTGTGCGTACCGCCGCAGAAAACGCCCGTCTCAACGGTGTGGAAGGGCGGCTGCGCCTGCGGGTGGGCAATCTCTCTGAACAGGCCGAGGGCGTCTATCAAATCATCTGCGCCAATATCGTGGCCAACGCCATCATCGCCCTCGCCCCTGATATTCCCGCGCTGCTTGCGCCGCAGGGGATATTTATTGCCAGCGGCATTATTGAAGAGCGGGAAGACGAGGTGCTGGCCGCGCTTGAAAAGGCCGGCCTGTCTCCTTCGCAGGTATATCATAAAAACGGCTGGGTCTGCATCAAGGCCCTTCACAAGGGGGAATAAGCATCCATGGCGCATCGCTATTT
>JAUNTE010000418.1 GCA_030538855.1 Oscillospiraceae bacterium | reverse complement strand
TAAAATATTTCCAAAAACTGTTCAAAATTCTCCGGCTTCGGACGGTCAAGGAAACGGATTTCCTCTCCGTTTTGAAGAACTCTTTCTTTTTTATCCGTAACCTTTCCGATCACGGCCGCCTTAATGTGCTGCTTCTCCAGCTCTCTTGCCAGACCGTATCCATTGTCTGTCCCAATCAAAAGTGCGCCGCTGGAAGGCATACTATATGGATTGACGCCGATATGCTCACTGATCTCCACCGTTTCCTGCCGGATTGCAATCTGTTTGAAATCCACTTCCAGTCCTGTCCCCGAACGCTCGGCAATCTCCCAGAGTGCCGTCAAAATGCCCCCCTGGCTGACATCATGCAGAACAACAGAACCGAAGTGGTTCGCGGCTCGTGCCTCGTCCTGGACCGATAAATATTTTGTGAACTCCTGCGCCGTCTTAAGCAGCGCATACGGATATCGTTTCAAAAGCTCTTTTTCTTTGTGTCTCGCAAGCAGCGCCGTTCCTTCCAGACCGATCCACTTCGTCATCACAAGATCCTGACCCGGCTTTAATTTTTTCTCACTTTTTTTCTGACCTTTTGCAAGGGTGCCGATCCCGGTAATTGTCACAACCGGTTTCTCCACCGCCCCTGTCGTCTCTGTGTGTCCGCCCAGAATCTGAATATTTTCTCTTATACACGCCTGATGAACCGACTCCATAATCAGCTTCCACTCTTCCGTTCCAAGTGACGGCGGCAGAAGTGCCGTACAGAAAACTCCGGCAGCCTTTCCACCGCTGCAAAGCAGGTTATTGACGGCACGAACCACGGCAAACGCCGCATCCTCTGTCCGACAGCAGACCTGTACGGCAGAAGCCCCGACTATGCTGCCTTCCCACTGCAGCAGCGCAAAATCCTGTCCTATTCCGGCTCCTTCAAGCACTTCTTCTCTCGGAGTCCCAAGTTGTTTTAAAACGCTGTGTGTCAGCACCATTTCCGATATTTTTCCTATTTTCATTCTTTTACCGCTTTCTCTTTGTAGCAGATATCTTTTTCTGTAAAGTGCCAAACACCTTATCCAGCGGACCTCTCTGTTCCCTGTTTATAACCATACATTTTCTGCATTTGTCCGTGTCCCAGCAAAAAGATTCTTCCCATTATTTCCACGTACCTGAAACCCCTTTTAGGTTCCGGTTCCTGAAAGTTGCTTATTCTGCGCTCAAATATTGCTTTCTATTTTAATACATCATTTTCCTAAAGTCAAATAGAACTGAAGGACAATTTTTTTTCTGAAGTGCAAGATTTTTCTTTCTTTTTGTCAAAATTTTATGTCTCTTCGCAAATATTATTTTCTCTTTTTCCATCCCCAATATGATATAATATAGATGTTTAAAAAGCCTTTTAAACCCGGTGAAAATTTTCTTTCACCGGGCTCTTCAGAATAAGCCCCTGAAAAGCACCCTAAAAAGGGAAGGTTGATCTTTCGTCAGCCTTCCCTTTTCTCATTGTTGTTTTTTATTCCCGCAAGCAACGAGCCAAGCGGATATGCCTGCCTAATCTTGCGGCTGTAAAACCCGATTTGACCTGACGCTCAATACCCCTGCGGACTCTCCTCAGATTCTGTCACAATCGGTGCGTTCGTCTCCGGTTCTGTT
>JAUNTE010000417.1 GCA_030538855.1 Oscillospiraceae bacterium | reverse complement strand
TTTTTTGGCCAATCGCCCGGTTGCCGCAATAGCTGTGAGGGCGGGGCCATAGAGAGCAAAAACACGCGGCGTCCGCCAAAAGGCCCGGCGCTTTTGCCTTTCAGATACGCACTGTCTGCGAAAAGCTTGATTTTTCTATTTTCAAACAAGCCCGAGAGAAAGGAAGATTTGCATGGACGGATTTGAAGCACAGCTCAACGACCTGTTGGTGAGCACCTACCGCTCTATTGAAGAGATCGAAGAGAAAATGGTCAAAGAAGCCAAGAGCCTCAACCTCAGCATCAATGAGCTGCATCTGCTGGAGGCGGTGGGCGACGACGCGGAGCAGGGGCGTACCGTCAGCGAGATATCGGAACGGGCGGGCCTTTCACTGCCCACCGTTACATTGGCTGTGAACAAGCTGGTACAAAAAGGCTTTGTTGAGAAGCGCAAAAGCGCGCAGGACGGCCGTATGGTACATGTGACCCTGACGCGGCATGGCCGCAAGGCCAACCGCGCCCACCAGTATTTTCACCGCAAAATGGCTTCGGCCGTCGCAAGCGAGATGACGCAGGAGGAAAAAGCCGCGCTTGTCAAGGGGATCGAAAAGCTGAACAGCTTTTTAGGGCGCAGGCTTGCAGCAAGGGAGAAAGAAGTATGAATTTTCGTATTTTAGGCACCGGCAGCTGCCTGCCGCAGCGTGTTGTCACCAATGAAGAGCTGACGCAGTTTCTTGATACCAGCGACGAATGGATACGCACCCGTACCGGAATCTCGAGCCGTCATATCATGACGGGGGAGGAGACGGTCACCACCCTTGCGGCTGAGGCCTCGCGCCGCGCCATGGAGATGGCGGGGGTGACGGCAAAGGAGCTGGATTATATCCTTTGCCCCACCATTGGGGGCGACTATATCTCGCCGGGGCTTTCGTCAACGGTAGAGGAGGCGCTGGGCGCCGACTGCCCCACACTGGACGTAAACGGGGCGTGTAGCGGTTTCATCTACGCTTTGGATGTGGCGCAGGCGCTGTTCATGTCCGGCAAAGTGAAAAAAATATTAGTGGTCTCGGGTGAAGGCCTCTCACGCATCGCCGATTGGAACGACCGCGCCACCTGCGTATTGTTCGGCGACGGGGCCGGGGCGGTGGTGCTGGGCGAGGGCGGATCGCTTTTGAGTACCCGGCTGGGCTGTACCGGACGAAGCGCCCCGCTCTACATCCCCTATTATGCAGGCAACTGCCCCGTCGGAGGGGAGAAGAAATATCATCACGGCCTGAAAATGGACGGCCGGGAGGTATATAAATTCGCGGTGAACGCCATTGAACAGGAGCTGCGCGCCGTGCTGGAAGATGCGGGCATAGCGCAGGATATGGTGGCGCAGGTGTTTTTGCACCAGGCCAACCGCCGCATCATCGAAGCGGCGGCGAAAAAGCTGGAGATACCTCCGGAGCGCTACGGTATCAACATCGACAGGGTGGGCAATACCTCGTCGGCCAGCATCCCTATCCTGATGGATGAATACAACCGGGCCGGAAAGCTGCGCGATGGCGATATCGTGCTGATGTGCGGCTTTGGCGCGGGGCTTACCACCGGCGCTTCGGCAGCAGCCGGATGGCGCAGCGACGGCGATGCTCGCGGAGATGGT
>JAUNTE010000416.1 GCA_030538855.1 Oscillospiraceae bacterium | reverse complement strand
GCGCATCATGGACAAGGTCTTCGGCCTGGAAGACCAGTTCCGCAAAAAGCGGGAGGCCAAACTGGCGGAGGGCATGCAGGAATGAAGCTGCCCGCCTTTCTGCGCCGGGGCGAAAAAAAGCCGGAGCGCCCCCTGAGCGCCCAGCTGGACAACCCCTACCGCCCCATCTTTGGCCGCGAGCGCCGCTTTGAGGAGCTGGTGCGGGGCAAAGAGGCGGACAAACCAAAAAAGCAGCCGTGAACCCCTTCCCGGCGGGCAGTGCCCGCCGGGATTTTTTTATTGTGCAATAGGCCCGTTTATGGTATACTTTACTGCGACAGAGCAAAAAAGGGGGGTCCCCGGGATGAACGAACTGGAAGAGGCGCGCCGCACCATCGACGAGGTGGACCGGCAGATGGCCGCGCTGTTTGAAGCGCGGATGGCCGCGGTGGGGCAGGTGGCCGCCTACAAGGAGGCCCACGGCCTGCCGGTGCTTGACGCCGGCCGGGAGGCTCAGGTGTTGAAAAAGAACCTGGCCCTTTTGAAAAACAGGGACCTTGCCCCCTATTACACCGACTACATCAAGCATCAGATGGCCCTCTCCCGTCAGTACCAGACCAAAGTGCTGGGACGGGACAAGGTGGCCTACCAGGGGGTGGAGGGGGCCTTTTCCCACATCGCGCTGACCAATCTCTTCCCCCGGGCCCGGGCCGTGGCCTGCCCCACCTTCGGCGGGGTGTTCGAGGAGGTGGAAAGCGGCCGCGCCGCCTGCGGCGTGCTGCCCTTTGAGAACAGCCACGCCGGCGACGTGGCGGCGGTGCTGGACCTGTGCTACGCCCACCGGGACATCTTTGTCACGGCGGTGTACGACCTGCCGGTGCGCCAGAACCTGCTGGGCCTGCCGGGCGCACAGCTTTCGGACGTGCGCAAAGTGTTCAGCCACCCCCAGGCCATCGCCCAGAGCGAGCGCTTTCTGAAGAGCCTTTCCCTGCCCGCCGAGAGCTGCGCCAACACCGCCATGGCGGCAAAGCAGGTGGCCGAAGGGGACGACAAGTCCCTGGCAGCCATCGCCAGCGCCGAGACCGCCGCCCTCTACGGCCTCAAAGTTCTGGCGGCGGACATCAACTCCGACGGCGACAACACCACCCGCTTCATCGTCATCAGCAAGACCCAGGCCGCCGCGGGCGACCGGTTCAGCCTTCTGTTCACCGTGGAGCACAAGGCGGGCATGCTGGCCCGGGTCATCCAGGCCATCGGCGCGGCGGGCTTCAACATGGAGAGCATCAAGAGCCGCCCCAAGCCCGGCGTGCCCTTTGAATATTATTTTTACGTGGAACTGGTGGGCCGCACCGACAGCGACGGCGCCCGCGCTTTGCTGAAAGAGCTGGGCGGCGTGTGCGACACGGTGCGGGTGCTGGGGGTCTATTCCCGCAGCGCAAAAGAGGAAAGGGAGTAAGCAGATGAAACTGACCATGCGCCTGGGCGCGCGAAGCTACGACATCATTTTGAAGCGCGGGGCGCTGAAGAACCTCTCCGCCCTCATCAACCTGAACCGCAAGGTGTTCATCGTCACCGACAGCGGCGTGCCCGCCCAGTACGCCGAGACGGTGCGCGCCCAGTGCAAAGAGGGCCTGGTGTACACCGTGC
>JAUNTE010000084.1:6508-8421 GCA_030538855.1 Oscillospiraceae bacterium | reverse complement strand
AAAGTACAAGTAAACAGAGAACCAAGGCATAAAACGATTTTTTCATAGAAAGTTAACCCCCTTTCACCGGTGTGGCAATGATACTGCTGCGCTGCTCTTTTGTTTTGTTTTGATTATCATATTCATTCGTGTTCGACGCGTCCAAGGGCTGAAAAGCAGTATGGAACTCATATTCCGGGAAATCCACCTCTTTGCCAAGGATGTTTTGGACAACGCTCACGTCCGTACTTGCCGCCACCTTGTCGTAATCCGCGACTGTGACCCCAAACCCTTCAAATAACTTGTTGACCTTTTCCGCCCAGTTTACGTTCCCCGCATAAACTTGTGAGGGGACCTGCCCGTCCAGCTGGATTTTGGGCGTCTGCCAGTTCATATATTGGACGATATCGCCTTCGCCTGTGATATATTCATAGGCGCCATCGTTGTTGGCCTGTACCGCGGCTTTAAACTCTTCATGATAGACAATGTACCCCATCAGCTTACCCATTAAAAGCCTGTTGGCCGCGACAATATCTTTGCTGAAATCTTTTTCCACCCCGTGCTGCCCGTCCCCAGCTTTGTTCACGGCGCTGGTGTTGAAGCTGCCGGTGCCTTCAATTTTAATGATGCAGATAAGCAACCGTGGGTCAAGCTGCAAACCGCAGTCGTCGTAAAGCGCTTCGCAGGCCCTCCATACCTCGTCAACCTTTTCCTGGTTCCATTTTAAGGCGGGGTCTTTTATTTTTTTATTGATCTCATCTACAAGTGTTTTTAAGTGCACCTCTTCCGGCGAAGAGCCGTTCATCTGCAGGGTTTTCCCGTACCAGCTGTGCAGGTACTCTACCTGCTCACGATAATATTCCGCAGCCTCCTTTTCCTTTGGGGTAATCTCGTGCTGCTTTAAAGAGGCGGAAATACCCGTCATCCGGTCTTTCAATGCCAGCACCTTTTTTTCATGGGCCTTCTCAACCCGGCATACCTCGTCCATCAGGGCCGAGAACTCCTTTGCGCCCATATCCTCCAGTTCCAGATAATTTTTCAGGTAATTGGTCAGGTTGCTCATATCCTCGTTCAGGTTTTGATAATGGTTAAAGCAGTTGCCGACTTTTGTGAAAAAATCACCCACACCGTCCCAAAATGAACCGGCGTTGGTATCCAGGTTTTCGGCCATCACGTCCAGCGCAGCGGGTGTAAAATCTCTGGTTGCCATACTGCATCTCCTTACTGTTTCGATTTTAAATCAAGTTGTGCGATTTTGTATATAGTATCATACAAATATAGCCGCGCTGTCTGCAGTAAAGCAGGCTATGGGCAAACGAAGGCCGGTAAAAAGCCGCGTGTCTGGTACAGGCAGGGCCTTTGCGCCCCCTGCCCGCCCAAAAGCCTTATTTTAGAAGTTTTATTTTATATTTATCATGGGGTCTTGGGGCTCTTTGCGCTTTCTACCCGCCAAAAAGCCGCGCCCCGCCCGTGTTTTTAAACCAGATGAAAACCTTCCTCGATCAATGCGTCGCGGATCTCCTGTACCTGCGCCGCGTCCCGCGTCTCCATCTTTACCTTTAAAAAGCAGCTGTTAATGGCCATATCCGCTTCGCCCTGGTCATGAAAAACGCCAATGACATTACCGCCGTGCGCCGAGATGATGCGGGACACGCCGGTGAGCTGCCCCGGTTTATCGATCAGGGCGATGGTCAGCTCTGCCGTGCGCCCCGCTTTCAGCAGGCCGCGGCTGATGACCCGTGACAAAATGTTTACGTCGATATTGCCGCCCGACAGCAGACAGCACACCTTTTTCCCCTTCAAATCGATCTTTTCAAACATGGCGGCGGCCACACTGACGGCCCCCGCGCCTTCACAGATCATCTTATGCTGCTCGATCAAGGCCAGGATCGCGGTGGCCACCTCATCGTCGGTGACGGTGACAAGGCCGTCCA
>JAUNTE010000084.1:0-6498 GCA_030538855.1 Oscillospiraceae bacterium | reverse complement strand
CACATATTCATTGATCAGGGTAAACGTCAGGTCTCCAGGCCGTTTTACCGCAATGCCATCGGCAAAGGTGTCCACCTCGGCCAAAGTGGATATCTCCTGTTTTTCTACCGCCTGTACCATGCTGGCCGCCCCGGCCGCCTGTACGCCGTACACCTTGCAGGAGGGGTTTAAATGTTTGATGGCGTAGGCGACGCCGCTGCAAAGGCCGCCGCCCCCTACCGGCACCAGCACCACGTCGGCGTCGGGCAGCTGCTCTAAAATTTCAAGGCCGATGGTGCCTTGTCCGGCAATAACGTCCGCGTCGTCAAAGGGATGAATAAACGTATACCCACTCTCTTTTTGCAGCTGCGCCGCATAGGCCGCCGCGTCGTCATATGCGCCCGGCACCAGTTTTACCTCAGCCCCGTAGGATTTGGTGTTCTCCACCTTGCTGATGGGGGCGTTGTCCGGCATACAGATGACGCAGGGGATATTGTTTTTCTGCGCCGCCAGCGCCACGCCCTGGGCATGATTGCCCGCGGAACAGGCCACGATGCCATGCTCTTTTTCTGCAGGCGTAAGCTGGCTGATACGGTAATATGCCCCGCGCAGCTTAAAGCTGCCGGTGACCTGCAGGTTTTCAGTTTTCAGGTAGATGTCGCAGCCCGGCGCCAGCTTGGGCGCATAGATCAGGTCGGTTTTGCGGGCCGTGTCTTTCAGCACATAGGCCGCATGATAAATTTTGTCCAATGTCAGCATACCAATACCCCTTTTCAAAATCAAAAAACGCTTCGCCTCTATACAAAGAGACGAAGCGTGTCGTTTCAAAGCTCCGCGGTACCACTCTTTTTGTGAAAGCGCCTGCTTTCACCGCTCTGCACGCATCAGATAATGCGCCCGCTCTGTAACGGGAGGACCCGGCCCAGCCTAATCGCCCCTTTTGTAAAGGGCTTTCAGCAGGCTGCTCTGGGGTGATGAAAACCACGCCGCCCATACCACCTTTACACCAAACCGGCGGTTCTCTGCGCTGGGCTGTGCGAAGCCTTTGCGTCCCCTTCTTTGCATTTCTGGTTTTGACCTTACCACATTTTAAAAGATTTGTCAATCACAGTCGGCTTTTTTATCCTGTCAGGGCAAACCCAAGGCATAAACCCTGTCAGGCAGCGGCAGGGCATAGCGCTGATATGCCGCCGTATGTAAAAGCATCAACGTCCCGGTTAAAAAACTTGAGGGAGTTCTTCAACAGTAAAAACGGGTACCGTACACAGTGTGTTCAAATAGTCTTCAACCGCCTGCGCCGTGCCGGTATCCAGCTCGTCATTTAAAATAAACATCCCGCCCGCAGAGGCTGTTTTGTCTTCTCCGTATCCAAAAGCGATCAGAACAGGATATCCGGTTTCATAAACGTAAAGATACTGAAGATTGGCGTTTAAACCGGCGCAGATAAACGTTTTGCCGCAGGTGAACAGCGTTGACGTGATATACGCCGCGTTTCCGTTTTGCAAATTCAGCCTTGCAGTATAAGTGGACACCAAACGGAGCTGAAATGATTTTTTTAAGTTTTCTGATGCGCCGTTCAAAAGATCAGACGGAACCCCGAGAGCGGGCGCGGATAATTCAAAAATGTTTTCGGCCGCAGAAATTTTATACACCTTTTGAGGTGCTGTATAATCTCCTTCCTGTATCGCCGCAACCGTCTCATCCGCACCGTCAATACCCTGCACCAGCAGTGAGCCGGCATCGCTGCGCAGCAGCTCATCCATCTCGGCAATCATCTGAAGCCCCTGCGCATATAAGGTCTTTTCAACAGGATCCAAAGTGTTTTCAGCACAGCTGCAAAAAGGCAGCATCAGCAAAAAGGCTAAAAAAATACAAAGACTTTTTTTCATTTTTAAAAGCACGCTTCTTTCATGTAAAATTTTTCCACATTTATTATAGTATAAATACACCGTGTGAAAAACGCAAGCCGCGCAGAAGCGTTATGAAAATAGTCTGCGTTTTTTACTGCGCGAGGGTTCTGACCCTCGCCTGAAAAATTTTGCGCTTTGCCGCTGCCGCAGTATAAAAAGCAAACAACCGGTTAAAAGCCGCCACTTGTTTTTAACATAAAAATCGAAGCAAAAGATTGAGACGCCGCCCGCAAGGTGCTATACTTTTTTTAACGCAAAGAAAAAAGAGGGATGAGGATGAAAGAGATAGAAGAACTTGCCGTGCGGGCAGAGAGCCTGGTACTGTTTCGGCGCTTAAATGAAAACGAGACTTTTGGGGCGCTGCGGGCGCTGCTTAAAACGGGCAGCGCCGCTTGTTATGTACAGCTTTGCGCGGCCCTGTACGCCCAGGGCGGAGACCTTACCGACACCCTTACCGAAGCGGTTTTAGACGATGAAAACGAATATCTGCTGCGGGCCGCCAGAGGGGAGAGCGTGCCCAAAGTGATGCGGGACGCTTTGCAGGAAGAACTGTCTACCCTGCAGGCCCTGTGCACACTGGAGAGCGCCGCCCTGAAAGCGGCCTTTTCTCTGCCGGCCTTTTTGCCGGATTATGAAACGCATCCGCAGGACCTGGCCGCCCTTTACCATACCCGGCTGGCCCGCGCGCCCAAGGACGGCTACGGCGTTTTTGCGCGGCACCGGGCCTTTTTGATGCGCGACGGCGCGCTTTGCCCGGTAAAAGCGCCTGACCCGGTACGGCTGGAGGACCTGCCCGGCTACGAGGCCGAACGGCAGAAAGTGATCGACAATACCAGGGCGCTGCTGGCGGGCCTGCCCGCGAACAACGTATTGCTGTACGGAGACGCTGGCACCGGCAAAAGCAGCACCATCAAAGCGGTTTTGAATGAATTTGCCCCCGAAGGGCTGCGCTTGGTCGAGATCAAAAAGCACCAGCTTTATCAGCTGCCCTCTCTGCTGGACGAGCTGGCGATGAATCCGCTGAAATTTATTTTGTTTATCGACGACCTCTCGTTTACGCAGAACGACGATAATTTTGCCGCGTTAAAAGCGATTTTAGAGGGCAGCGTCTCGGCTGCGGGACGCAATACCCTGGTATACGCCACCTCTAACCGGCGGCACCTAATCAAAGAGTGTTTCTCTCAGCGGGATGGCGATGATCTGCATGAAAGCGACACCCGGGAGGAGCTTCGCAGCTTGTCAGCCCGATTCGGCCTTACCGTCACGTTTTCAAGGCCGGAAAAAGAGCTGTACTTACAGATCGTGCGGCATCTGGCCGAAAAGAAGGGGCTGACGGCGGACGCGGCGCTGGAGACGCGGGCCGAGGCCTTTGCGCTGCGGGCGGGGGCGAGAAGCCCTCGCGTCGCGAAGCAGTTCATCGATGGGATAAACTCTATTCCCGCGCAGTAAGAACTTTTTGCAAGTGAAGTACCTGCTCACGCTCGCAAAGTTTCTCCGAAACGTTTGCCCACGTCCCAAAGCTGTCCATCGATGGGATAAACTCCCTCTCCGCGCAATAAGAACTTTTCCCAAGTGAAGCGATATGCTCACGCTCGCAAAGTTTCTCTGAAACGTTTGCCCGCCTCTCGAAGCAGTTCATCGACGAGATAAACTCTATTTCCGCGCAGTGAGAATTTTTTGGAATTGAACCGTCATGCTCACGCTCGCAAAGTTTCTCCGAAACGTTTGCCCACGTCGCGAAGCAGTTCATCGATGGGATAAACTCCCTCTCCGCGCAGTAAGAATTTTTTGCAAGTGAAGTACCTGCTCACGCCCGCAAAGTTTCTCTGAAACGTTTGCCCACGTCCCAAAGCAGTTCATCGACGGGATAAACTCCCTCTCCGCGCAGTAAGAATTTTTTGGAATTGAAACGCCATGCTCACGCTCGCAAAGTTTCTCCGAAACGTCTGCCCACGTCCCAAAGCAGTCCATCGATGGACTAGGGCTATGGCCACAGGAAGAAAGAACGACGCAAAGGCGGAGGGGAGACGGCTTCAGCCGCAAAAGGGCAGGGATGCAGAAAGGCGGACGGCCTTTGCGGCCCCGCATAGCGCGACAGATAGACGGCGGGCGCTTTTTCTCTATCTGCCGGTGTAAAGCGCCGCAAACGGGGGCGTTTCAAAAATACGGAATGCGTCATAACGAAAAGGCATAGAAAACCCTTGCCGCGTCACGGCCAAAGCTTACCGGCAAGGCGGCTTTAGATCACAAGAACAAGTAGCTTTGCAGGCCGTGGATAAACGGCCCGAAAGATCAAGAAAAGGCAAGGCAAACCAAATAGCGCAGAGGGAAAAACTGCCGGGATAGACCGCACGTGGTTTCTTGGGCCCGGCAGCCCGGATAAAAACGCGGCTGGCAGGGATATCTGGGCGTTTTTTTCGCATAGGATAAAGAGAATAAAAAATAAGAGGTGTTGGAAATGAAAGTATTGCTGATCAACGGCAGCCCGCATAAAAACGGCTGTACTTATACCGCGCTGTGTGAAGCTGAAAAGGTTTTGCGCGAAGCGAATATCACTACCGAGGTCTGCCAGCTGGGTACGGCGCCTATCCGGGGCTGTACGGCCTGCGGCGCCTGCGTGAAATTAGGAAGATGCGCCTTTGGTGAAGAGGACGGGGTAAACGAACTGCTGCAAAAGCTGCCCGGGGCGGACGGGTTTATCTTTGGCAGCCCCGTACATTACGCCGCCGCAGGCGGCAGTATCACCAGCCTTTTAGACCGTTTGTTTTATGCGGGGGGCAAATATCTTTCACAAAAGCCGGGCGCGGCAGTGGTAAGCTGCCGGCGCGGGGGCGCCAGCGCGGCGCTGGACCAGCTGAACAAATATTTTATGTTCAACCAAATGCCTGTAGCCAGCGGAAATTATTGGAACATGGTACACGGCAACACCCCTGCGGAGGTGCTGCAGGACGAAGAGGGCCTGCAGACAGTACGGGTGATGGCAAAAAACATGGCATGGCTGCTGCGGTGTATTGAGGCGGGCAAAAACGCGGGCGTGACGCCGCCTGTGGGCGAGGCCAAGATCAAAACCAATTTCATCCGCTGAAAACCCTGTTACATAAAAGGAGCCACCAGTATAGCTGGTGGTTCTTTTTATGTGGGCAAGGCCCCATGGGACGGACAGCACCTCAAAACGCATATGAAGAACGCCGCCTGCAAAGGTTCACCTCCGGCTGGCAATTTCAGATAAGCGACTCTTGCTATACCAGCTTTCATCGCTCATACCCTTACCTTAGCATCCGGTTAACTTCCTTCGAGGTCACTTCTATTTCATCTGTTTTCTATCTCAGGATTACATGTGTATTTCCTGTTTTCACTTTCTATGTCTCTACTGAACGCGAAGGCTTTTCCACAGCCTTCCGGCACGGCCGGGGGCGTCTTACAACAAAAAGCGCAGCAGACAGGGTTTTTATAAAAAGCCCTGTCTGTTTTAGCTGAAATATATCATTTATAAAGGCCCGAAAGAAAAAGCCATACGCGCGGCCTCAACGGCTGTAAAAGGCAGGCCCATACGGGGCCGCGGGCTTTATTTTCTATCATTATCTCACCGCGCTTTTGCCCCAGGCAGGCAAGATCCCGCCCCATATAAAGGCTTTTTTATACGGTATTACGCCTGCAAAGAGCCAACGCCCTAAAAAACACTGCTTACAGGCGCTTTATTTTTACTGGCGTATAGGCTGAAATACCGGTGGAAATATAGCGGCTGAACAGAAAAGCCGCCTTTCCTCCCGCATGGGGCGCGTGGATGGAAATTGGGTAACAAGTACGGCCTGTACACGCTCGGCGCTGGTCGCGCCCCGTGCGGGGCGTGTGGATTGAAATGCGGAGCAGATGTAGGGCGGCTTTTTTGCCTTGGGTCACGCCCGCATGGGGCGCATAGACTAAACTGACCGTTTAGAGACGGGGATGGCGGAGGCGAACTATCGTATCTCCACACAGGACCTTTCATCTTCACGTCCGTTTCTGCCTTTTTTACCCAAGGCTTTACTGAAATCACTTTTATAAAAGGCCCTTGCCTATATATGGGCCGATCGGCCGCCTCTGCTTTTTTGACGGGCCTGACAGCTTTTTCACAGCTTCTCGGTCTAGGGCACGTATAGTCAAAACCTCCGGCTAAACCGAAGATATGCGCAGGCCCTGTAAGGGCCTTTACCGCCAAGTATTTCAAGACGCGCTGAAATATTTTCATCTGCATCGCTTACCCTGCCGCTTTTAAAACAGCCGTATCCTTTCTGCCGGAGATTTCCTCCCGGAGAAAGAGTGCTGTTGTCACCTCGCTTTGCTTGACGCTCCAAGCAAAATCTTTTTACGCAGTAACTCCACCGGCACTGCGGCGGTATTCAAATGCAATAAATATCCTTGCGTAAAACACGTGACATTTGAGATGCGGGCAAAGCCCTTGTTTCTCGCCTGTGCGTAAAATGCATAAGCAGGGCCCGCAAGCCGCGAAAAGAGGAGACTGTTCTTTGCCGTCCCCAAACGGGCCACACCCCCATCGCCAGCCGCCAGCCCTTCCATCTTCTTTGCGTTGCTTCATCATGTGCACTGCAATTCTATTTTATATGAGATA
>JAUNTE010000415.1 GCA_030538855.1 Oscillospiraceae bacterium | reverse complement strand
AATGGAACAGGAACTCAATCAATTCGGTTTAGAGGGTTGAAAATTTGTTTAATGGAAAAACATGATGCCTGTTTTCAAAAGAGAAGTTGAATAATTTGCGTTTCTCGACAATCACCTTGCATAGCGATCGTCCTTCCCTATCTGTTTTGACGAGCGATTTGGGGAATAGGGCGATGGCAGCACAAAAGGTAAAAGGGAGATAAAAGAAAGAGCCGCTTGCGCTGCAGAAGAGGGGAAAGGGGATCAAAGAGAAGGACGCTTTTGTAAAGCGCAAAAGCGCTTGGAAAGCCCGCGCCTCCGGGGCTATCACAAAAAGAAAGGCGCACCGCAGTTTTTGCAGCGCGCCTTTGCGGTTTTTACTTATTCCACCGAGACGATATAATAATATACCGGCTGCCCGCCGTTGAGCAACGTCACCTCTATATCAGAGGGGATCTTTGCCTGGATCTGTTCCGTGGCTTTTTCGGCTTCTTCGGGGGTGACGTCGCAGCCGCTGATGACGGTGATAAAGCTGGAATCTTTGGTCAGCATGCTTTTGGCAAGCCTTGCAACCGCTTTTACAGCGTCTTTTTCAGTAAAGGAGAGCTTGCCGTTTTCTAAAGCAAGGATCTCGCCCTTTTTGATTTTGTGTCCGTCAAAATCACTGTTGCGGGCCGCAAAGGTGACAAGGCCGGTCGAGACATGGTCTGCCGCGGCGATCATGTTGATGCTGTTGGTCTCGGTATCCGCCTCAGGGTCAAAGGCCAGCATTGCAGAGATGCCCTGCGGGATGGTGCGGGTGGGCAGCACCACCAGGTTGCGGTCTGCGATTTTAGCGGCCTGCTCTGCCGCCATGATAATATTTTTATTATTGGGCAGAACAAACACGGTTTTTGCCGGGACGCTTTGCACCGCGCTGACGATATCGTCTGTGGAAGGGTTCATCGTCTGCCCGCCGCTGACAACGGCGTCAACGCCCAAATCGGCAAAAACGCTTTTCAGGCCTTCTCCGGCAGAGACAGAGACGAAACCATATGCGCATTCTTCATCCACCGCGGCGTAGACAAATTCATTTTCCACCGCGCTTTTTTCAGCCGCGGCCTGTTTCTCCAGGCTTTTGCCCTGTTCCTGCCGGGCAAGGAATTGCTCATGCATATTTTCAATTTTAAAATTGGTCAGATAGCCATATTGCAGGGCGTGGCTGACGATTTTGCCGGGGTCCTGCGTATGGACGTGGCAGTTGATTACCTCGTCGTCCTCGATCACCACGACGCTGTCGCCGTTGCTCTCAAGAAAAGCGCGCAGCTTTTCACAGCTGGCATTTTCAGATTTATTGATTAAAAACTGGGTGCAGTAGCCGTTTGTAATATCCTCAACCTTCATCAGGTCGTCGGTGTAAACGCCCTTTCCGGCGGCGGAACTGGATTTCTTTTTGCGTTCGCCCTTTTCTTCAGGCTCAATGATCTTGCCTGTGGTGAACACGCTGTGCATACCCTCAAAAATAAAGACAAGGCCCTGTCCGCCCGCATCTACAACGCCGGCTTTTTTCAGTACGGGCAGCAGCTCAGGCGTGGTGGCAAGGGCCTCTTTCGCGCTGTCAAGGATAAAGCCCCATAGTTCAACAGGGTCACTGATGCCGGCTTCGGCCGCTTTTTCGCCCGCTACCCGGG
>JAUNTE010000414.1 GCA_030538855.1 Oscillospiraceae bacterium | reverse complement strand
GCAGAGCCAGAATGGCGTAGGTTTCTACCATGGCAGGGAAAATAATGGCCTTACCGGACTGATCGGGGCGCTTGGCCACCAGCCCGATGGAAGCAGCCGAAACCTCGCCCTGGCGCTTGCCGGAAACATAACCCACAATGGCAATGGGCAGGCAGGCTGCCAGATACAAAAGGCCCTTGGCCATGGTCATGTTCACATCGGCGGTGCCGCCCAGAATGCCGGTGCTGGAAAGCGTGATAAAGGCCACCAGCAGGCCGTAAATGCCCTGTGTGCCGGGCAGAAGCTGCAAAATCAGAACCTTGCCGAACTTGCCGGGGTCCTCGGCCACCACACCGGCGGCTGCCTGACCTGCAATGCCGACACCCGCAGCAGAACCCATGCCGCCGCCCAGTGCGGCCAGAGCAGCGCCCAACAATGCCCAAGATAATCCGTTTGTAAACATACTCACTTTACCTCCGAAATCTGATAGTATTTGGTGTGGGCTGCCAGCGGTTCAAAGGGCTGGCCGCCGCCTTCGTAGAACTTGCCGAAGAATTCAACAAACTGCAGTCGGTTGGTGTGCACATACGCGCCCAGAAGATTGATGGCAATGTTGAGCGCGTGCCCAACCAAAAATACAACAATAAACAGAACAATGCCCAGCGGCGTGTCGCCGCCCATGCTGGCCATCTGGTTTACCACCTGCCCGATCACGCCCGTGGCCAGGCCCAGCGCCAGCAATCGAGAATAGCTGAGCAGATCGCCCAGCCAGCTGGTGGAGCCATAGAGGGCGTACAGGCCCTTCACAAGGCGCATCAGCGGATTTTTGGCTTCACGCCCGGCAAACAGCAGCACCAGCAGCGCACCGGCAATGGCCAGCCACTTGCCTGCGGCGCCCACCGCGGCGGGAAGCACAAAGCCAAGCTGCACCACCTTGATAAAGGCGGGCGAGGCCAGTGCAAACAGGATCAGTCCGCCGACAAGCAGATACCAGGAAACCACATCGGCCAGAAGGGCCATGCCGTCCTTTTGCCGGATCAGCAGATAGGCCTTGCAGGCAAGGCCCGCAAACAGGTGAATCAGGCCGATCAGCAAACAGAACATCAGCATCTGCATGGGGCAGCTGATGGGGTTCACCCACAGGGGCTTCAGCGTGAAATCGCTGTGCAGGAAGGTGTGCGCGATCACATCGGGGGCATCGCCAAACCAGCTGCCGTACAAAATGCCCCAGAACACGGTGGAAATGCCGCTGAAGAAAAACATGGTCAGGCTTTTTTTCAGGCCCTTATCCATATTTTTAAACTTTGCCAGCAGCACGCCGCACACCAGCACGATCAGCAGGCCGTAGCCCGCATCGCTGAGCATCATGCCAAACAGAAAATAGTAGAACAGTGCCATCATAAAGCTGGGGTCAAACTCGCCGCGGCCGGGGAAGCTGTAGCTGGCCAGCACGCCCTCCATGGGGGCCGAGAACCCGCTGTTGCGAAGCTCTACGGGCGGCTGTTCCCCTTCGGGGTCGGGTTGGATCAACTCAACGGCGGCAAAAAACTTTTCACGCAGCTCGTTTTGCAATGCGGCGGCATCCGGTGCGGGGGCGTAGCCCTCGGCCACAAACACATGTCGGGTTTGGGCCAGCTTGCCCATGGCCAAATATTTTTCGCGCCGCACGCTGTAAT
>JAUNTE010000083.1:1053-8497 GCA_030538855.1 Oscillospiraceae bacterium | reverse complement strand
CGCAAAGCAGATCTGTTTTCATGTGTTTATTCCATTTCGGCGGCATTGATCATCATAGCCGCCGTTTCTTTATGGCGGAATTGATCCTTAGCGGTTTGGCAGCCGTCTATGCGTCAAGTAGGTTGAAATCATCAAAAGGCCTTTATTTATAAGGTTTGCAAGGCGTGATAATAGGTGGGACAGGGGTTTTATATTTTTACCCTCAAAAATGGCGCGCTACTGTGCGACAGAACACAAAAACAGCGTGTACCGTTTTTTATGGTACACGCTGTTTTTGTTGCTGTTTGTCA
Organism: Oscillospiraceae bacterium; assembly: GCA_030538855.1. Taxonomy (GTDB): domain Bacteria; phylum Bacillota; class Clostridia; order Oscillospirales; family Ruminococcaceae; genus JAUNTE01. The sequence continues at coordinate 8,207 of JAUNTE010000083.1, read as the reverse complement.
GCTGTTATTAGTTTGTCTGTGAATACTTTTTTATCGCAGTTAAACGAAATACATCGAGACTTTTTCATACAGCGATATGGGAAAGAACGGCAAACTTTTGAAGGGAGGCATTTCACCGGGGCCCCGCCGCACAGTGTGACAAAAAGTATCAAACGGGATTTTTTTTATAGGCGGAGGGGGATACGGGAGAAAACGGAAGAGAGGCGGCAGGAAAAAATACAGCCGCGCAGAAAAACGCGCCATAGGGTATCAGAGGGTCTCTGTTTTCAGCGCGTCGATAATATTGCCGCGGCGCACCTTTCGTCCGGCGTAAACCATGCTGAGGCCGACGATGCAAAAGACCCCGACGGCAGAGCCGATATAGCCCCAAAGCGGCAGGCCGAAGCGCACCTGAAGCCCGGTGCCGAGCAGCTGATACTCCAGCAGCAGGGTAAGCGTGCCGAGGGGCCAGCCCCACAGAAGGGCCTTCATGCCGTAAAACAGGTTTTCAAACCGTATCATGCGGCGGAAGATGTGCGGCGTCATCCCGCAGCTTTGCAGCATGGCAAACTCGCGTTTTCTCAGCGCGACGCCGGTTGAAACCGTGTTGAAGATGTTGGCGGCGCAGACAAGGCTGATGAGGGCGATAAAGCCGTATAAAAAGGTGGAAAGAACCAAACCGACCTGACGCATAGGACGGGAGGAAGCTTCAAGATCATTGGCGTACCACCAGCCCTCTTCACTAAAATCGGTTTCATCGAAGGCGTGTTTGGCGGCCTCAGCGTCGGGGCTGAGATAATACAGCGTGTAATCGACTTCAACATCTGAAAGCTGCTGCGCCAGAGAGAGAAGGCTGCTTTGCGGCAAAATAAGAAGGGGCATAGGGGTATCATTTATAAGACCCTTCGGCAGTTGTTCAGGCAGCTGCAGCGTCACACTGTCCAGCTGGAAAAAGAACTTGCTCTCTCCGTAAGAGACGCCCAGTGTGTCGCCTGCCGATACAGGCAGCGCCGTCTGTTCACGGTGCTGGCCGTCCTCAGCATAATAGACCCATATATTATTATAAAGAATGGCGCTGTTTTCTGAAGGAACGGATATCATCTCATGATAGAGGCTGTCGGGGACGGCGATGAGGGATATACTTTCTGTCACAGCGGCGGAAGCGTCCGCCGCAGGGGGCAGTATAGAAATGAACGGCTCAGACATGCCGACAGGCGAAGCGGTTTGCAGGCGCAGAGGGGCGCCGGCCAGTTCTTCGGCCTTTTGCAGCTGTGAATCAGAGGGGGGCGCGTCCATACCGCTTATATAGACGGAAAAATTATAGCGGTCAAGGCTGTCGGGCAGCATGTTATCTGTGACTTTTTGTGTGTAATAAAGAAAGCCCGAGGTGCTTAGAAACAATACGACGCATAAAATCAGAGAAAAAACCGTAGCGCGGTAACGGTTTTTGTTTCGTTTGATATTTTTCAGCGCCAATTCGCCTTCAAAACCGAACAAACGGCGGGTGACACGGCTGACCTTTACATCGCGCGGGCGCAGTTTGATGTCTTTAGAGGAGCGCAGCGCTTCGATGGGAGAAAAATGCCCGGCCCGCAGCGCGGGAAAAAACGCCGAAAAGAAAAGCGTGAGGACAGAGATCAGGGCGGCTGTGATCAGGCTGCCTTGTGTGGCCACCGCGTAAAATCCTTCCTCCAGGCCCCGGCTGCCCATCAGCGAGGTAAGCGCGCCTGAGAGCAGGCGCAGCGTCACGTCGATGCCGAAAAAGCCGAAGAATATCCCCAGCGGCACCGCCAGAATACCGATGGCCGCGGCCTCCATAAAGACAGAGGCGCGTATCTGAAGCCGCGTCGCCCCTACGCTGGAGAGCATGCCCAGCTGACGGCTGCGCTCGGTAAGAGAGATGGCGAAGGCGTTGTAGATAAGCGAGACGGAGCCGATGAAAATAATGACATAAACGATGCCTGCAAGCAGATTGAGCGCGTCGAAGATACCTTCGCGCCTGCCCACGCCGTAAAAAGAGAGCAGCGAGCTGTTGTAGACGCTGCCGCATCCAAATTGCTCACCCAGCTGCGTGGCTTTTTCAGAGGTGGCTTTGGTTGGGACGCCCACGTTGAAATACAGCTGAGAAGCACCGGCAGGGACGGAGGCGTCAAACCGGGTATACAGTGCGTCACTGTAGTTTGACAACATATAGTTCAAAGGAGAATCGTGGTAACAGCCCGAGATGCGGTAAGATTTTTCCGCCGTCCGCTTGGCTTCGTCCAAAACCGCTCCCTGTTCCATCGTTAAAAGGGCCGGGTCGGTGATCGCGGCGCCAGAGCCGTCCAGATAATGAAGCTCGGTCAAGGTAATCAGATCGCCGGGCTTTTTGCCAAGTACTTCCATCTGATAGGCGGACAGCAGCACTTCGGTGGAATCCTTCGGCCATGCGCCCTCGGATAATTTTAGATCAAGCGCGTCTTCAAAGCCGGGGCTCAGGGCAAAAAGATAAGACGGAGTTTGAGAGGAGGCGGGCCGCAGCGAGACAAAGCCCGAAAAATATAACGCGGCGCTTTGCGCCTCAGGAAAAGCCGCGGCGGCCTCTTTTATTTGATCTGCCGGAAGGTCTGGCAAAAGATAATGCCAATTGCCGGTAATGGCCGAGGTACTGCGTGCGCCCGCGTCTGTAAAAGTGGTTTTGGCCGTGCCGACGGCGGTGATCATGGCCACCGAGATGATGGCCCCTAAAATAGTGACTAAAGTGCGCCGCCGGGCGCTCAGCATATTTTTTAAGGTGAGGGACCAGATGATCTTCATGAGCGTATCACCTCGTCCCGGATGATGCGCCCGTCCTCCATGGCGATGATACGGTCGGTTTGCAGCGCGATATGCTCGTCGTGGGTGATGAGCAGGATCGTGGCGTTGTACTCTTGATGAAAGGCTTTGAGCAGCGCGATGATCTCGCCGCTGTTTTTGCTGTCGAGGTTGCCGGTGGGTTCATCGGCAAGCACCAGCGCCGGGCTGGCGATGAGCGCGCGGCCGATGGATACGCGCTGCTGCTGCCCGCCTGAAAGCTGGTTTGGCAAAAAGGCCTCGCGCCCCTGCAGGCCCAGCTTTTTCACAAGACTGTCCAGATGGGCGCGGTTTACCTGACGTCCGTCCAAAAGCAGGGGCAGGGTGAGGTTTTCGCGGACATTGAGAACGGGGATGAGATTATAAAACTGATAGATAAGGCCGATTTGACGGCGGCGAAAAACGGCCAGTGCCGAGGTGGACAGGGCGTACAGATCGACGCCGTCCACGATCACGCGGCCGCTGGTGGGACGATCGACCCCGCCTAAAATATGCATCAGGGTGCTTTTTCCGCTGCCGGAGGGCCCCACAATGGCGGTGAACTGGCCTTTTTCAAGAGAAAAAGAAAGATCGTTGACCGCCGTGACGGCAGCCGCGCCTTTGCCGTAGGTTTTGGTCAGATGTTCCACATTGAGCAGTTTCATAAAAAACTCCTTTCAAAATACAGGATACCGTCTTTATGATACAGGGACAATCTGACACTGCGGTGACGGGCGGGGTGACAATTTTGTCATATGGAGAGAAGCGCGCGGGATAAAGCAGGCGGGACAGAAGCTATACGACCTGCCTGAAAAATTTTATCAGGAAGCGCGCCCCCAAAGCCGTATTCTCAGCGGTGATATCCGCGTTTTGACGGTTGAGGATGGCCTTGGACATGGCGAGGCCGATGCCCACGCTGTTCGGCCCGGCGTTTTTGCCGCGGTAGAAGCGTTCAAACAGATGCGGCAGATCCTCAGAAGAGAAGCCGGGGCCGGTGTCTGAGACAGACAAGGCGATATGCAGAGGGTTTTCAGACGCATCTACGGTGATCCCGCCGCCCGGCGGCGTGTGTTCGATAGCATTTTTTAAGATGTTGCTGATAGCTTCCTGCGTCCAGAGAGGGTCGCACAATATCGTGAGGGACGGATCGATATGAAAGGAAAGCGTCAGCTCTTTCGCCTCGACCGGGATGGCGAACGGCGCGGCGGCTTTTTTGACCACCGTGAGAAGCGGCGTTTCTTCGCTTGTCATCTCGACGACTGCCGCGTCGAGACGGGAGAGCTTCAGCAGGGTCTGCACCAGCCACTGGATGCGGTGCAGCTGTTCTTCGCTGCGGAGCAGAAATTGCTGGCGCTGCGCGGCGGGCAGGGCGGGGTCTGCCAAAAGCTCGTTCATCACAAGCAGGCTGGTGAGAGGCGTTTTCAGCTGATGCGAGACATCGGAGAGCGCGTTGGCCAGATACAGCTTATCCTGATGTAAAAGCCCGGCCTGCTGGGTAAGACGGGTGGTGAGCTTGTACAGATCGTTTTTTAAAATACTGAGTTCCCCTTCACGGTTGGTGCGTAGGTCAAGGGCCGTCCCGCCCGCGTAGGCCTGTGCCAGATAAGAGGAGAGGCGGCGCAGTTCGCGATAGCGCCAAAGGGTGAACAGGGTATAGAGCGCAATGAGACAGGCGCAGGCGGCCAGGGTGAGCCAGCCCGCGGCGGCGCTGCAGGAAAAAGCGGCGCAGGTAAAGCAGGCCGCACATAAAAGCGCGCCCAGGCTGACAAGCAGGCATTCTCTATTCCTCATGGCGGTCCTCCAGTTGGTAACCCATGCCGCGCACAGTGCGGATAAGCCCGCCCGCCCCTGCTTCGGCCAGTTTTTCACGCAGGCGTTTGATGTAAACGGTCAGGGTATTGTCGTTGACAAAATTGCCGCCCTCATCCCAAAGGCCGCTGAGCAGCTGCCCACGGGTGAGAACTTGTCCGGGATGGGCTGCAAAGGTCAGCAAAAGACGGTATTCAAGGGCCGTCAGGGGGACGTCGGCCCCCTCAACCGATACCCTTGCGCTGGAGGCATCCAGCATGAGCGGGCCGAACCGGTAGATGTTTTTTTGGCCGCCGCACCGGCGAAGGACGCTGCGGATACGGCTTTGCAGCTCTCTTACACGGAAGGGCTTGGTGATATAATCGTCCGCCCCCATATCCAGCCCCATCACCACGTTGACCTCTTCGTCGCAGGCAGTGAGAAAAAGCACCGGGGTATCTCCACGCTGCTTTGCAAAGCGGCAGACGTCGTAGCCGGAGCCGTCCGGCAGCATAACGTCAAGCAGCAAAAGATCGAACGCCGTCTCACGCAGTGCCGCTAAGGCGGTTTCTTTCCGCGCGCAGAGGCGGACGTCATAGCCCTCCTGCACAAGAGAATAGCGCAGGCCTTCGCTGATCGCCTCGTCGTCCTCGACCAAAAGAATACGTATCATAAATACCACCTTGCCCCAATGGGGACTTGTCTATTACAAATCATTTTCTCCTTTGAACCGCCGCCGCCATATGCCCGCGGCGGGGACGGTTTTGAAGCTGATATAGATAAATCATAGCATATTTTTTGTGATTTGTGGTGACAAAGCCGTCACATAGGCCGCCGGGGGCCAAAGCGGATAAGGGACCTGCCGGCGAGAAAAGGAAAAAGGTTTCAGGAAGTTTTCAGCTTCAGCTGGTATCATGGGTGCAAATGGAGGTGAGGGTATGAAGAAGGTAAGGATCATTTCTCTTTTTTTGGCGCTGGCGATAGGCGGGTCACTGACAGGATGCAAAAATGACCCGTCACAGGCTTTGGCGGAGGGTTCAACCCCGGATATATCGGAGCAAACAGGCTATACGGAAATCGAGATCACCCCCCCGCAGGGGATAACCGGCCGACCTGTGGATTTTTGGGCGGCGGAGGGCGGCGGGCTTTTATACGCCTCTTATGACGGTGAAAACGTCTTGGTATATGAAAGTTTAGACCAGGGGGAGAGCTGGGAAACCACCCGGACGATAGCGGTCGAAGATGCCCGAAGGCCGCCCGCAGAAAGCGCCGGCCCCATCTTCAGCGGCGTTTACAGCCAGGGCCTGCTTATGCTGACGCCGGAAGGCGACGTGCTGGATTGGGCTGACCGGGCGGGAGAACCGGAGAATATTTTACTGAAACGTTATAAAAAAGATGGAAGCCGTACAGAGACGGTCGTATCAAAAGCAGACGTTTTTGACATACAGCCTGCGTATATCGAATCAGCTAAAGCGCTGTCAGAGAGTCAGATATTGCTCTCTTATTCTCTGCCCGCAAAAAGCGGAGCGATAGGATATGGCGTGTTCGATCTTGAAACCAACGAACTTTTTGCCATGCCGGGAGAATATTTTACCGGCAGCGAAGCATCGGCATACAGGCTCAGTACCTGCGCGGGAACTGCGCAGGGTGTACTGTATCTGGCCCATGCGCAAAACAGCATTTTAAAAAATGAGCTGGGAACGGATGAGGCCGCCGGCGTCCCGTTGGGAGACGCGCCAAACGGAGAGATAAAAGCGTTTACGGCCGCAGGAGACGCGCTGTATGCACTGACGGATAAAAACGAGGTGTGGAAAATAAATACCGCAGGAAGCTGGGAGAAGCTTTTGGAGGGACAGTACGGCTATGCGCTGCCGGAATATACCGGCATACTGCTGCGCGCGGATGCGGAAGGCCGGCTTTATATGGCGGCATACGGAAACGGGACGACGCATATTTACCGCTATGGCCGGGAGGCGCGGCAGACGAAAGAACATCTATATATCCTGTCGCTTGGATACAGCGAAACGGTGGCTGCGGCTGCGGCAAGGTTTCGTATCGAGCACCCCGAAACAGAGGTGCGCTATGAGGCGCTGGAGGAGACCTATGAGGGACAGCCCCGAAGCGATATGCTGCATGCGCTGAATGCGGCCATCGCGTCGGGGGCCGGGCCGGATGTGCTGATTTTAGACGGCCTGCCCGTCAGCCGGTATCTTGCGCAGGGTATCCTGACGCCGCTGGATGATCTGATAAACAGCGGTGATATCTATGCTTCTCTGCTGGAGCCGCTGAGAGCGGAGGGGGAGATTTATTTTGTACCCGCCAAGTTCAGTATGCCCCTTTTATTTGGCACGGGGCAGGAGCTGGAAGGCCTGTCCTCGCCGCAGGCGCTTTTAAAAAAGATAAAAGCCTATTCCGCAAATAATCCCTATGTCGCAGCAAGCGCCACTAAGACCCCGCCGGTTTCACCCGACCAATGCGAACCGGTAGCCATGCAAATATGTATGTTCGACGCGGGCGACTGGGAGCTTGCAGACGGCTATGGATGGGGGAACGGAGCCGCGTTTGAGCTGTGGTAC
>JAUNTE010000083.1:0-1043 GCA_030538855.1 Oscillospiraceae bacterium | reverse complement strand
CAATATCAGGCTTCTTTTTTACAAAACGGACAGCTTGACCAGGGGATACTGGAAGCTTTTTTTGAACAGCTGAAAGAGACAGCCGATTATTATGGGCTGACGCCGGACAATGAGATATGGTATATGGACAATGAATACACCGTGTGCGGCGGCTGTACAGGGGCGTCGCTGGCGGCTTATACAAAGGGATACAGCAAGATCGGCTTTGCAGATTTGGATGACCCCGGTATTTTAGCCTACGCGCTGGGGGACGAAACTACACAGACGGCCCCGCTTCCCTCTGTGGCCGGGGGGATATATGAGCCGAAAATAATGGCGGGGATCCCTGTGGGATGTAAAAATACAGAACAGGCCACGGATTTCATCCAGCTTTTATTAAAAGAAAACAGCCGCTATGAGGAGGGGGAGGGCTGTCCCTCTACCCGGACGGGAATGGCGGAGCGTTTGAAACAGCTGGCAGAAGAAAAAGAGGCCAATGACCCGTCGTCCAATAATGGGGATAAGAAGGTGTATTATCAGGCGGCGCGCTATCGGGCCGTGACGCAGGGGCAGATGGAAGCCCTGCTCTCCGGCCTGGAAACCCCTGTAATGGAGGAGCCGGTTTTAAAAGAGACGATACTGGAGGCGGCGCGCAAATATTGCCTTGGTGAATATACGCTGGAAAAAGCGGTTGACTGGACGCAGCAGAAGGCAGCGCTATGGCTGGCCGAGCAGGAATAAGGACGGTATAGATGTGCTCGGGGATACGGACGGCGGTCCGCATCCCCGGGCATTTTGACTGTCTGTTGGCTTGACTTGGGTTTGCTATTTCCCCTTTCCTTTTTTATTGGCAACAAGTAGGCTGTGATAAAAATAATTGGTATACACTATATTGTTTTTGAAACAATATTCGTCTATGTCATTTGAAAGCTGCTTCCAATAATCTGAATTTTTTTGATTGTAAATACATTTATAATCGGCTATATATTGTGGGTATACCTTAGCTATGTATGATAATATTTTTTCTCTGTAGTTTCCACGCAAATTAAGGTTTTCAAACCAAT
>JAUNTE010000413.1 GCA_030538855.1 Oscillospiraceae bacterium | reverse complement strand
ACGCCGCCAGCCTTTTTCCCATCGTTTTCATACCCATCCGCACCCCGTTTCTATCACGCGTCTTTTTTCATATTATGCCACAGCACTCATTTTTTGTAAACGTTTTTCCTGTCGTTTACCATAATTTTATTGCGCTGTCTTTGAGGGGCGCGGCCCGCCTGGGCGCCGCAGGCCAAGCGCCGCGCCGTTTTATAAAACGCCGCCTGATTTTTTTGGTTTGTGCGGCGGGACGCAAAAAAGGCGCCCGGCAAGCCGGACGCCTTTTCATCATGCGTTATGGGGGTTTACGCCATCCACATTGAACTGGTTGAACATCGTCTCCAAATCGGTGACGGCCACATAAGTTTTTCCGCAGTTGATCTCCACATCTATCTCGTTGCCGCCCGCGTCCACAATACGCAGCGGCTGGTTCGGCAGACCTTTCAGCCAGCGGATCTGCTCATAACGGCCCTGCGTCATATAATAACCGTACCCGCCGTTTGAATAATCCACCTCGAACAGCGGTGTGTCGCCGGGCCGTTTGGTCACACTGGTGAACAGGACGATCACGTTGTCCACCGCAACCTGCCGGTTATTGCCCTCGTCGATCTGCGCTTGGCCGCGGGTGTCATATTTCAGATATTTCGCATTGTCCTGGTCGTAGGTAAAATCAGCATAATAGGCGTTTGAAAACTGGATATGTATCGAATTGGCCGGGCCGCCTTCCGGTACGCGCACCGCCTCGTTATAGGGTACAAAGTTGAAAATGGGGGGCGTCTCATAGTTGTCGTCAAAGCTGCTGTTGCCCTGTAAAAATTTAGAAAGCAATTCTCCGTTCGTATAGCAATAAGACGAAGAGGTGTCATGCGCCGCGCCCATCCACCAGATGGCGCTGTAGTATTTTCCGTCTATATTCTGCGCCTCGTATGAGTACCGGTCCAGCATATCCTGCGCCAGCGTAGAAGCGCCGATATGAACATACATCGCCTGATAGGGGAACATCATCTGGATATGCTGGTCACGCGCGCTGCGGATAGGGCCGGTGTCCGGCATTTTGGTGTAATCGCTGAAAACGGCCATCAGGCGGGTGATGCCGCCCTCCGTCACCATCTCATATAAAACGTCCGCTTCGCTGGTGCCCCTTTGGGGCAGGGCGTCTTTCAGGTTGTTGATCATAACCGCCACGGCGCGCTTGCCGCTGGGATAATCCGCGGCTTTTTCATAGCCGGTGAAGGGATTGATATTTTTTACGGTTTCAAAAGTAGGCTCCTCCGATGAACTCTGCTCCGGCTCGGAAACATTTTGAGAGGACACAGGCTCCTCTTGGCTGGAACTGTCTCCGCCGCACGCCGTAAACAGCGCCCCCATCATGGCCAGGGCCAATAACGCCGCCAATATCTTTTTCATTTTTTAATACTTCCTTTCAGGAATTGTTCTTTTGTTACTATACAATATTTTACGGCGGCTTGTAAAGCAATACTTTCTAAAAAAGCTTTTCTTTCCGCAAATTCCAATATTTTTCAGCCGCCGTCCGCATGCCGCCTCCTTCTTTTATTTTATAACGAAGAGGGCCGCGTGAAAACTTCCTGCCATTCCTGTTTTTCTGCGCATTTTTATTGGCCTTAACGCAGATCATACCGCTCAAAATCGAAAAAGCAATACAAAAGCCCCCATTCCATAT
>JAUNTE010000412.1 GCA_030538855.1 Oscillospiraceae bacterium | reverse complement strand
CTTTGCAAAAAACGGTCCATTTCTTCGAAAAACGGGCAAAAAATAGCCCTCAAAATTTTTATCGGCATTCTGTATCAGACATATTTCTTATGTCAATTGAGAGAGCTCAGAAAAAACAAGGATGAAAAATGGTTTTCATTCTTTCTGTGTTCTCTCTTTTTTATTATTTCAGCGCTCAGTAAAGCGCAAGAAAAGGAGAAAACTATGAAGAATGCTACTGTAAACACCATCAATGCAAATACTGTTGCTGCAGCAATTGTACGTGCAAATAAGGCAAAAAGAGTTAGCTTGAACCGAGTCGATAAAGCGCTTGGGAAGGGTAAGGACGGTAAGTATCGTATGAACGGAAATGCATACGATAACAAAACCGATATTTGCACGGCATTGCAGGTGAATGTTTGCACCATTAACAGACGAGTGGGTGAGATCGGCATGGATATCGAAGAAGCCACCGATTTCCCCAGATTCGCTGTTTTTGGTGCAGGGAATGATCGCCCGATCATTCCAAATCCGCCGCATGACGCAGCAACGGAGGCTTATTGGCCTATTCCGACATCCCCGCTTCGCTGGGCGCAGTCAAAGCGTTTTGGATATGACTGCAACTCAAAAAAGTGGGTAGATCCGATTATCCGCACAACAGGCGCAAAGCCGCGGAAACTGAGGTATGACAGTTTTTCGCAGATGTGTGCAGTACACAAGCGTCATACTGATTTCGTTCGGTATGGTATCGAGCTTGGGCTGACACTGAAGGAAGCATTAACGATTCCGTACAACATTCCAGACGAGCTTGGAATGGAGATCGTTGATCCTGTCATGCAGAAAAAGTTCACTGCATTCAACATGAATGAAGCGATCAAGAAAGTATTGGCTGCAAGAGGGCTGTCTGACAGACGCTCCTCTGTAAATTCAAGAGCGATCTGGAAGCACATGATTCTGGATGGCGATACTTTCGAAACGGCACTGTTTAAGGTGATCGCCGGCATTGGTCCGAAAAAGGCATACAAGGCCCGCTATATTGGCGCTGAGTATGGCTGCGTAATCTTCCGAGACGGACAGTATGTATCAACATACTGGGTAGACCCGAATTCCGGAAGGAGATTTGGAAGCTTCCCCAAAATGTGTAAGTGCTATATGACAACACCGGCGCGTGTTGAAACAGCACTGAAGAAGGGAATGGCTCTTGGCACAGCTTTGATCAAAACCGGACTTAAGCCGGCACGAGGAGCAAAGGAGGTGTTTTAATCAGAATGTAATGAAAGAAAAGGCAGTCTGCGGTTGCAGGCTGCTTTTTTTTTATCACTATGCATTTTATGACATATTTTTTATGCAGATGAAGTGATAAGCTTGAGATACCAAAAAGAATGGAACGTGTAAAAGCATGATGATTTATTTTTTTAATAGGAGGATTGTATGGCGAACCTAATTGAGGATTTAAAAAACGGAAAGATGCCAACAAGCTGCACGCTGTATCATGTCAGCACAAAGGAACTGAAGCATCCGGATCCGAATTTTATTTCCACGCCGCATGAAGGAGGTAGAGGTTTCAATCTTTTCTGCGACGTGAAAGATGCAATTTTATTTGGAAAACGGACAGGAAGAGATATGCTCAACCAATATCAATTCCATGGACAGTGGCTGACGGAAGCATGGCTCAACGAAGCAGACGCAGTTTCCCTGACCAAT
>JAUNTE010000082.1:250-8639 GCA_030538855.1 Oscillospiraceae bacterium | reverse complement strand
AGAGCTTTCGCTCTTCCTCCCTTTTAAATATTCATTTGACAAATAAAAACAGCAGGGCATATCAAAACATTATGACAGACAGAAAATGATGTACCCTTGCAAAAGCTTTAAAATACAGTTATACGAATGCGGGAGAGATGAGCGCATTGTGTTGCGCTTATCTTTTAAAATCTTAAATCTCCGCGCTGTGAAGCGCGGCAGAGGGGCTTTTCTGCGTCACGGCGTTTTTACAGGCTTCCTTTTACATCTATGTGTTTCTCTCAGCAGCGGTCATGGCCTGCGGATAAAAAGTGCAAACGGATGAACTCCGTCAGCCTCCCGCCGTTTTTTTCTGGTAAGCCGCCCCCCATTCGCCCATCGCGTTCAGCACCGGTTTCAGGCTGCGGCCGGTTTCAGTAAGGGTATATTCCACCCGGGGCGGCACCTCGGCGTAAGCCTTTCGGGTCAAAAGGCCGTTTTCCTCCATGGCCCGCAGCTGCGACGTCAGCACTTTTTGGCTGATACCGCCCACCGAGCGCTTCAGTTCCCCAAAACGTTTTGTGCCCTCCATAAGGTCGCGCAGGATCAACACTTTCCAGCGGTTACTGATGAGGGTGAGCGTCGTCTCTACCGGGCAGGCGGGCAGTTCTTTTAAATCAGGCATACAAAACCTCCTGTTTATTTTTCGGCTGAATTTTTTTGCCGTTTGATAAAAACGGCGGGTAAAAACTGTTTAAAAGTTGGTTCATCGTCAGATAACTTTTCTATCCCGTCCGCAGGCGGCAGCTGGCGCTTCATCTTTTTGGCCGCCGCTTTAAAGGCATTTTGAAAACCTGTGGGCGTGGGGTACGGGGCGGCGTTTTAAAACAGCTCTTCTGCCGTGTCCTCTCAGCTTTTTATCTTGCAGGCTGTGAGGCGCAGCAGCCGGAAGGCGGCGTATTCTTCGGCCAAAACCTGCAGTTCCTCTTGTTCTTTTGCTGAAAACGGCTCAAACAGGGCGATCTCCAGCTCCAGCCGGTCTTTTAACGTATGGGTCTTCCATCTGCCGGCCACCCGGCCGTCTCTCAACACGGCCCCGGGATTGGCCGCCGTTTTCCATACCGTTTTTTGAAGAGCGGGAGATTTCAAAAGCAGGTCTTTGTCCGAGACGTCGAGATAGGGGTCGTGCGGGCCCAGCAGTATCAGACGGCGGCCGCTTTTTTCCGCATGCTGCAAAAGCCGTATATCCCGCGAGAGCATATAGCGCGTTTTTCCTCTCACCGTCACCGGGTCCATCTCCTCCCGCACGGCGTCCCACAGGCGGGCCGCCTGCGGCGGCGAGCACCCCAGCCACCGCAGAAAAGAAGCTTTGTCCGCAGGGCCGTAACTGTGTAAAAACTTTTGCACAAGGCGGCGGCCGGCCTCCGGCTTACAAACCGGCGGACGGCCCAGCCAATTTTGAAATGAGGTAAACGTCGGGCTGGGGCCCTGCCGTTCACCAAAAACGACAAGGGAAAGAAAAGAGCACGGGCGCAGTAAAAAAGATACTACAGCCTCGCCCAGCGTCTGCCCGCCGCCCCCATACAGCGAGGGTGACCGCCAAAGCGCCTGTTTTTCAGGGGGCAGACCCTTCTGTACGATTTCAGCCAGCGTTCTATCCAGCAGTTCTTTACTTTTGACGGTATGCGCGTCCAGATAGCCCGCCGCCTGCCGCACCCGGGCCAAAAGCTCATCGAAGGGCATCCCCATCACGTCCAGAGCCGCGCTGACGCCTTTCGTATAGATCCACGGCTGTTCGGCCTGCTGCGCGCACAGCGCCGTCAAAAAAACGTCGCTTTCAGCAGCCGGAAAAACCACCGGCGCGCCCCGAAAGCTCCAGGCCTGCAGCAACGTTTTTTCATGGTATAAAGCGCCGCGTAAAAAGTTCAGCGTACAGCTGTGCAGCCGGTTGAACAGCGCCGTCTCCCATGCGCCGGGGGGCGAGTTTTGCAGGCCGCAGGCCCCGGCGGCTTCAAGCAGGCCCTCTTGGGGCAATTTGCCGTCCAAATGATGGACGCGCATCCGGTAGCGGATGATCTGCTCTTCCTGTATCTCCATGCCGTACCCTCCTCCACGCCTTTTACCTCCGGCGGCGCAAAAAGGCGCGCTGCCTGCAGGCTTTTCACAACGCGGGTTTTGTCCGCCGCGTTTTCACCCGCCAAGTACGCAGCAGCGCCCCTCTCCGGCTTTAAAGCGCCCGCCAAACCGGCTTTATGGCATCCATACGGCAAGTACGGTATGCCAAAGCGCCTGCCTTACGGGGCGGTGATATAGTTCTATTATAAAAATACAGCGGGATGAAAACAAGCCCGCCGGTAAAGATATTGTTTCCGGGCGTATTACGGCGGGGGCGCCTGCCCTTTTGCGTCGGCGGCGCAGAAACGCGCAAAAGGCTGTTACAAACGCGCCCGGGACGCATATGCAGCCGCCGCGCTTCTCTCATCCCAGACGCCCCATGCCCGTGGGGAGAGAAAGAAAGCCTTTGCAAGCGTATGACCCGGCCCGCCAAAAGATCCAGCCGGTTTACAGCAGGATATAAAACCGGCGGCAGGCTTTTCCGCCCCGGCCGGGCCGTATGGGGGAATCGGACAGCCGGGGGACGCGCCTTTTCTGTACACAAAAACAGGCGGCAGACGTTAAACGCCTGCCGCCTGTTTCATGTTTCAATTTTCAGCGCCGCGCTTTGTGTTACCGCCGCTGCCGCGCCCAAAAACACTGCCTGCGCAGCCTTACGCCATGCAGACGTTGGCAGCCCGCAGCTTTTTGCTGTTTCTCGGGTCTGTCTCAATATCAAAGGTGACCTTCTGGCCCTCTGTCAAAGATTTATAACCTTCAGAGACGATTGCGGAAAAATGGACGAATACGTCCTCACCGCCGTTGTCATTGGCGATAAAGCCAAACCCTTTTTCTGCGTTGAACCATTTCACGATACCGTTATTCATAATCGATACCTCCATAAATTTTTGATATTCCCGATAAATAAAAAAATTCACATATTTTTGTAAATCATCCAGCCGGGCAAATGACTTACAAAAATATGTGAAATCAAATGTACAATCAAGAATACTTTTTTATATTTTATCACGCAGAAAAGGAACTGTCAACCTTTTTATCTGGGATGCGGCGTTTTTTATGATGCAACTTTTATAAATCATGTTATAATAAAACGGCAGGGCAGGCGGGCAGCGCTTGATACCGCGCGGGTTGGCCGCGTTTATATGCCTAAGCCCGCCCTTTACAAAAAGGGTGTTGATAAACGAGAGGAGTGACGCCTGTGCGGCTGAAAGAACTGGAGGCCTTTGAGGACATCACGATACAATGCCATGACAACCCGGACGCCGACGCTCTTGCCTCGGGCTGCGCGCTGTACCGGTATTTTGAAAGCAAAGGCAGGCGGCCCCGCTTTATCTATGCCGGGCGCAGCCAAATACAAAAATCAAATCTGGTGCTGATGATCGAACGCCTGCATATCCCTGTTGAATATGTGCAGGGCCCGCAGCGCTTCGACGGGCTGCTTATCACGGTGGACTGCCAGTACGGGGCGGGCAACGTCACCCGCTTTGAGGCGGGGCAGGTGGCGGTGATCGATCATCACCAGCCTGAAACTACGGGGGCCGCCGTGACTGCGGAGATCTGCCCTGAACTTGGCAGCTGCGCAACGCTGGTATGGCAGCTGATGCGGCGGGAGGGCTGGGATTTCAGCGGCGACGCCCAGCTGGGCACAGCCCTTTATTACGGCCTTTATACCGACACCAACCAATTCTCAGAGCTGCACAACCCGCTTGACCGGGATATGCGGGAGGCGCTGCCCTGCAATCAAAGCCTCATCACCCTGTTCCGCAACTCCAACTTATCGTTAAAAGAGCTTGAGATCGCCGGTATCGCGCTCATCCGGTGTACCTTCAACGCCAGCCATGGATATGCAATCATCCATGCCCAGCCGTGCGACCCGAATATCCTGGGCCTTATCAGCGATCTGGTCATTCAGGTGGATTCCATCCTCACCTGCGTCGTCTATAACGAGCTTGCAGACGGTTATAAGCTGTCGGTGCGCAGCTGCTGCGTCGAGGTGCAGGCCTCAGAGCTGGCAGCTTATCTGACAGAGGACATCGGCTCGGGCGGGGGACATCTGGATAAAGCGGGCGGCTTTATCAGCAGTAAAAAGTACGGCCAAAAATACCCCGGCCTGCACCCGGAGGGGTACTTCAGCCAACGCATGAACGAATATTTTGACAGCGTCGATTTTCTCTATGCGGCCAACCATACCCTTGATCTCACCTCGATGAAGCAATACCGCAAAAAGAAACTGCCCGTCGGCTTTGTACGCGGGGCAGACGTCCTCAGCGCCGGCACACCCGTCACCATCCGCACACTGGAGGGGGATATCGACACCTGCATCCAGCCGGACATGTATATCATGATCGGGATACGGGGCGAAGTGTATCCCATTAAAAAAGACAAGTTTGACCGCAGCTATCAGCCCCTTGCACAGCGTTTTGTCTCTCAGGCGGTATATGTGCCCACCCTGAAAAACCGTCAAACGGGCGCCAGTATACCGCTGGGCGAATATGCCCAGGCCTGCCTACCCAAACAGGAGACCTTGATCCGGGCGCAGAAGCTGGAGAAGACCGTCAAGGTATTTACGGCCTGGGATGAAGAAAAATACATGCTTGGCCGCCCGGGCGATTTTTTGGCCGTGCGCTGCGACGACCCCCATGACGTCTATGTCATAGAGCGGGACATTTTTTCTGAAACTTATGAGGAGCTGGGAAAGCCATGATTTTGGAAGACACCCATTACGACGCGTTTATCAGTTACCGACACACCGAGCCGGATATGTTTGCCGCCCAAACGCTGCACAAAGAGCTGGAGGCTTTTCGGCTACCCCGTAACCTCATCAAAAAGCTACAGCCGGGGGACGCCGTCAAAACCCGTATCCGCCGGGTATTCCGCGATCAGGACGAGCTGCCGATCTCCTGCGATCTGAAAGAGCCTATCCTGCACGCGCTGCAAAACTCTGATTTTCTCATCGTCATCTGCACGCCGCGGCTGCCGCAGTCGTTATGGTGCCGCACCGAGATCGAACAGTTTATTGCCATGCATGGCCGTGAACGGGTACTGGCGGTGTTGGCCGAGGGCGAGCCGGAGGAGTCTTTTCCTGAGCAGCTGCGCTACATAGAACAGGACGGCCAACGCAAAGAGGTTGAGCCGCTGGCCGCCGACATCAGGGCCGCAAACCGCAAAGAGATGCGCAAAAAGATCCGTCTTGAAACGCTGCGGCTGGCAGCCCCGATGTTTGGGTGCGGCTATGACGACCTGCGCCAGCGCCACCGTGAACGCCGCCTGAGACGGATGGCGGCGGTGGGCGCCGCCGTGGCCGCAGTATGCTTCGTCTTTGGGGCGGTAAGCACCGTGATGGCCATGCGTATCGGCGCCCAGTCAAAACAGATCGCTGACCAAAAAAGCCAGATAGAGGCGCAGTACACTCAGGCGCTGAAAGCCAACGCCGAGACTCAGGCGGCCGAGGCGCTGCGCATTCTTGAGACAGGAGACCGGCTGACGGCGGTAAAAACGGCTCTGGCGGTGATGCCCGGCCCTGAAAATGAAGAGCAGCCCTATACCGCAAAGGCCCAGTACGCCCTTACGCAAAGCCTTGGTGTTTACGAGAGCGGCGTGCGGGTACTGCCCAAACACACCCTAAACCATGAGGCAGCCCTGAGTTTTATGACGGTCTCTCCCGGCGGTACAAGGCTTCTCACCGGGGACGGATACGGCAAACTATATGTATGGGACGCGCTGGAGGGAACGCTTCTTTTTGAAACCGACGACCTGTTCAAGATCAATCTCTCCCCCTCCACCGCGGGCTTTTTAGATGAAGACCGTATTTATTATCCTGTCTCGACAGGACTGGGCGTGTATGACCTCTCCGCCCGGCAGGAGGATGCGATCGATCTGGGCGGGTCTTATGAATCCGCCAGGATGAACGGCGGCCACAGCAGCCTGATCGTGACAAACGCCGCCCGCGCCATCGTTTTTAACGCAGAGGATCTTCTGCCCCGGCGCGTTTTTTTACTGCCCGAAAATACCGGATGGGACACCGACGCGGTGCTGGATGAACGGGGCGAAAGGGCGGCGGTGCTGTGGAAAACCTCCTCTGATTTTTTTGAAGAGACCACCCATATCAATATTTTTCATGTGGATACGGGAGAGCTTTTTGCTGCATACACCCTGGAGGGGGAGAACGCCGAACAGCTCACTTTTTCAGGGGACGATCTGCTGCTGACCGCCTTTGCACGGTCGTCAGACATGACCTATACGCAGGAGCTGCGCTGCTATGATACGCAGAGCGAAAACCTGCGCTGGAGCCAGCGCAAGACCTCGCTGGATTTTTTCATTCCGTTTGCTTTTGAAGAGAGCCGCCTTGTGCTTGCCGCCTCTTACGACAAATTAACGGTACTGCGGCAGGATACCGGTGAAACGCTGGGGCAAATTTTGTATCCGGCAGCGGTGGTAGGGGTTTTTCCAGAAGAAAACGAGCGGTATGCCGGCGTACGGCTGCGAAACGGAGAATATCATTATCTGAACTTCTCTGATATGAGCGATCTGAATATGTCGGGCGCCAACGGCTTTAAGGCCGTGCCTGAAAACCTGCAGCAGGCCGTGATGGGAAACGGCTATCTTGCGTCTTATGATCACAACGCCACCGACGTGGTCATCCACGCCACCGCCGCCGGCAGCCGGGCCGAGGTTTTAATGGAGACGGACGGCTATCTGAAAAACATGCTTGTAAAAAATGACGAGAGCGCCGTTTTGCTGGTAAATTCCAGCAGCCTCACCGCGCTGGACCCGGTAAAAAACGAGGTCCTTTTTCAGCAGCAGATGGACGAGCCCATCGTCGCGGCCGCCTATCTGGGGGACGCGCAGGAGGAGATCGCCGTGGCTTTTCCGCACAGCCTGGCCCTGCTGGACGCCGCCACCGGAGAGATCAAGGACGCGCGGCAGTTGGAGGGGACCGACCTCACCGTTCTTCAGTTCTCTCAGGACGGCGCGCAGTTCGCGCTGGTACAGCCGTGGGAAATCAGCGTTTATGACACCCGGACGGGGGAACTGCTGACGCAGGACGGCCGCCTTTCACAGCTTACGGCGGGGGCCTGCGCCGTATCGGAGGACCTCAGCCTTTATGCCGCCGCCTGCCCCGACCAAAAAGAGCTGCAGATCTTTCATCTGGGCGGTGAAAAGATGGTGCTGTCCATTCCGCTCAACGCGGCCTGCGTGCAGTATGTCGCGCTTTGCAAAGACGCGAACCGCCTTTATGTCACCTATCTGGACGGAAAAGCCGAGGCCTATTCTCTTTCAAAAGGCACACTTTTAAAAACCTATACCAGCCTGCCTTTTGAACTGAGGCAGGCCCGCCGTATACCAGGCGGCGCGGTGCTGCTGGCAGGGCCCGAAGGGGCGTGCGTCACCGATCAGCAGGGCGAGCTGCTGGCCCTGCTGGACGCCCCCTGCGCCGCGCTGACAAAAAGCGGCCTTTACCTCACTGCCGGCAATGGCAGGCTGCTTTCTTTTCCCATCTATGACGCGTCCATGCTGCGCAAAGAGGCGCAGGCTCTGCTGGATAAAACTGAACGCACGGCCCCGTGACGGCTGAAGCCCAGCTGCCCGGCGCCGCGGCGAAGGCGTGTTCTATCATTTTTAACTTCAGCGCTGATATGCCGTCTGTAAACCGGCCCCCGGCGAAATAACCAAAAAGGGCCCCCTACACTTTTTTAAGCGTAGGGGCCCTTCCATTCAAATCATTTTGTATCATTAGGGCGTAGTCAAATCAGTCAGATAGATGGGAATTTGTTTCCGATCTATTCACTTAAAATTTTCAGTGTATCACCTGTGATGCGATAGACTGTCCAATCAGACATTGGTACCGCGCCCATTGACTTATAAAAATCAATGCTGGGTTTATTCCAATCAAGACACCACCATTCTAACCTGCCGCAATTCCGTTCAACCGCTATGGCCGCAAGTTTTTTCAGAATTGCCTTCCCATATCCATTTCCTCTATGTTCCGGTCTTACATATAAATCTTCAAGATATACTCCTGACCGTCCTAAGAATGTAGAAAAGTTATGGAAGAATAAAGCAAATCCGATTTCTTCTCCATCTTCCATTGCAAAAAGCACCTCCGCTTTTTCTTTGTCAAAAAGCCATTCTTCCAGCGTTGCTTCATCAGCCACGACCTCATCCAACATCTTCTCATATGACGCCAGTTCTTTAATAAACCATAAAATCAATTTTGTATCTTTGCGTTCTGCAAATCTAAAATCCAATGACATTTTGTCTGCCTCCTGTAAGCTCCCATTATCCCATTTCTTTTATGAAATAAACATGGCGTTTT
>JAUNTE010000082.1:0-240 GCA_030538855.1 Oscillospiraceae bacterium | reverse complement strand
AGCGTAAAAAGCACCTTATATCTTCTTATAAGTTGTCGGTGCAAAGTGGTTTATATCGAGGCTTTGCACCGTTTCTGCTTAAAACCTGTCCTATCTCTTTATATCTTCCTTTTGTAAGTGCGGGCATCAAAAAAGTGTCAAAAACAAGTATGGTCACGCAGTCAAACAGCGTTTTTCTGGGATAAAAATATAAATCCATTGCCACGCTCAATTAAGCTTTTTAGAAGTTGCTACTGCAAA
>JAUNTE010000411.1 GCA_030538855.1 Oscillospiraceae bacterium | reverse complement strand
TGCTGGCAGCCGCAGCCCTTGTGCTGGGCGGCCTGTTTTTGGAGCTTGTGCCCTTTCAGGTAAACTACTGGGCCAGCAGGGGCTACCAGCCCGTGCCGCTGCTTTCGGCGCAAAATGCTGTGCAGTGGAACGATGCCCACCCCGAGCTGACGGTGAGCGGGCTTCAGGTAAAAGCGAAAAATCTGCTGATCTGCTATTCCGAAAGCGGCGGCGGTGCAGTTTCGGCACAGGTAAGCTGCCGGGATTCCGCATTTCCGAACCGCATGCTGCCCATGGACGGCTTGTGGCAGATGAGCGAGCAAAACGAGGCAAGCCGCTATTATAACCTGCATCTGGACGGTGAGCTGCTGGAGCTTTCGCTGAAAATTTCCGCCGGGCAGCAGGCGCAGGTGAGCAGCATCACGGCCAATGTGCCGCGCCCGTTTGCATTTTCTCCGGTGCGCCTGCTGTGCCTTGTGCTGCTGGCGGGGCTGGGCTTTGTGCTGCGCCCGGGCTCGGCCCTGTGGCAAGCCGAGTATCTGCACCGCACCCCGGCACAAAAATGGCTGTGCCGCGCCGTGTGCGGCGGCATGGCGGTGCTGTTTTTCTGCCTGGCTTATGCAACGCCGATGTGCGGGCATTTGCGTATTCGCGGGCTGAACCAGCAGGGCGGCAGCCTGATCGGCTGGGAAAGCGATTCCGGCAGCGATGCCAGCCTGCAATACGAACTTTTGGCCGAAAGTCTGGCGCACGGTCATGTGGCGCTGGAAGTGGAGCCGGACCCTAAGCTGATGGCGCTGGATAACCCCTACGATCTGGACGCCCGCACGGCGAGCGGGGCCAATTATATTTGGGACAGCGCGTATTATAACGGGCATTATTATGTGTATTTCGGCGTTGTGCCGGTGCTTTTGTTCTATCTGCCGGTGTATCTTGCCACCGGGCATCACATGGACACCGCCACGGCGTGTCTGGCGGTGGGGCTGGCGTTTTTGCTGGGCATGGCGCTGCTGCTGCGGGCGGTGATCCGGCGCTGGTTCCCCCGCGCAAGCGCGGCAATGTATCTGATCGGCCTGATCGCCGGGGTGTTTTTGGGCGGTATGCCGGGCCTTGTGGGCAGGCCGGATATCTACGAGTTGGCCATTGCGTGCGCCGCCATGTTTACGGTGTGGGGCTTTGCGGCATGGATCGCCGCCAGCCGCCCCTGTGCGCACAGGCGCTGGCTGCTGGCCTTTGGCGGGCTGTGCCTTGCACTGGTGGCGGGCTGCCGCCCGCAGCTGGTGCTGTTTTCGGTGCTGATCCTGCCGCTGTTCGGCCGGGAATATCTTTTGGAAAAACGCCTGCTCACCAAGCGCGGCGCACTGGATTTTGCCTGTGCCATGGCCCCGTTTGCGGCTGTGGCAGCCGGGCTGATGGCCTACAATGCCGCGCGCTTTGGCTCACCGTTTGAGTTTGGCGCAAACTTTAACCTGACCAGCTTGGATATGACGGGCCGCGCATTGCAGCCCGGGCGCATTTTGCAGGCGGTTTGGAACTATCTGTTTGCTGCGCCCGGCTATACGCCGGTGTTCCCGTTTCTGCAGGCACAGCTGCAAACGGCATTTCACGGCTTTACGGCAGGCGATGCCCTGTACGGCGGGCTGTATACGGCGCGCCCGCTGCTGCTGATGGTGCTGGGGGCACTGGTTTGCCAAAAAGAGCTGAAGC
>JAUNTE010000081.1 GCA_030538855.1 Oscillospiraceae bacterium | reverse complement strand
ATTATATCATACTGTCTAACAGATGGGGTGCAGTTCATTATAGACGGCCTGCTCTATGCTGGCACTTACCTGTTTGTAGGAGCGCCCCAGATAGGCAAGTCGTTCTTCATGGCACAACTCGCTTATGAAAACTGTTGGTTCTCTAACAAAACAGCTTGATGAATAGCGTTCTATTCGTGGGCAGCTTGATAAGGGGAAATTGCAGTGTGAGATACTAAGCTTCACAAACAGAATAATATATTCAAATCAATCATAGAGCAGCATGGGCTTGGGCATCTGCTGGGCGGGAATAAAAAATCGTGCATAAAAACCAAGATACAAGATATAAGATAATATGATGAGGTTCGCTCAGTTATGGCGGGCCTCATTTTATGAAGGCGGGGTGGATATGGAATCCCCCGGCTTGACACGGCGGGAGCGTGCGGCGTATGCGAAAGAGCAAATGCTTGAGACTTTCAAAAAGGTCTTCCCCTATATCCTTGCCGGCGTTGGGATCGGGGCGCTCATCCACAACTGGATCCCGGAAAGCTGGGTCGAGACCGTTTTAGGCAGCAGCAACCCCTTTGGCGTCATCCTGGCTACGCTGGTAGGCGTCCCCATGTATGCGGACATTTTCGGCACCATCCCTGTGGCAGAGGCCCTGCTGTCCAAAGGGGCGCAGCTTGGCACTATCCTTTCTTTTATGATGGCCGTTACCACGTTGTCCCTGCCGTCCATGATCATGCTGCGCAAGGCCGTCAAGCCCAAGCTGCTTACCCTGTTTATTGGTATTTGCACCGTAGGTATCATCCTTGTGGGCTACCTGTTCAACGCATTCCAATTTTTATTGATATAATTTTCAGGAGGTATGGAGCATGGGACTGTTCAAAAAGGAAAAAGCTGCGTCCTGCTGCTGTGGGGGCAGCTGTACCCCGGAAAAGACGGCACAGGCAGAGGCGGTCGATCCCACAGCAGGTATCAAGGTGCTGGGGTCTGGCTGCGCAAAGTGTAACGCGCTGGAGGAAGCTGCCCGCGCCGCCCTTGCGGAGCTGGGCATGGATACCGCCATCGGCCATGTGACGGATTTTTCACAGATTGCCGCCTATGGGGTGATGACTACCCCTGCGCTGGTGGTGGACGGCAAGGTAGTGTCTTACGGCAAAGTGCTGAAAAAGGACGAGGCAAAGGCCCTTATCCAAAAGGCCAGGGGCAGCATATGAGAGAAAAACCGAAAGTGGCATTTATCTGTGTACACAATTCCTGCCGCAGCCAGATTGCGGAGGCCCTTGGCAAACTGCTGGCCTCTGATGTGTTCGACAGTTACTCAGCGGGGACGCAGACAAAGCCGCAGATCAACCAGGATGCAGTACGGCTGATGAAACAGCTTTACGGCGTTGACATGGAACAGGCGCAGCACAGCAAGCTGCTGTCTGAAATCCCCCCTGTGGACATTGTGATAACGATGGGGTGTCATGCAGCGTGTCCCTATCTGCCCTACCAGCGCCGGGAAGACTGGGGCCTGGATGACCCGACAGGCAAAAGCGACGCCGAATTTTTAGAGGTCATCCAGAGCATTGAACAACATATTTTATACTTGAAACAGACTTTGATGTGATTGTAAAACCTTGGCACTCATACTATAACCAAGCCACACAACCAGACAACTTTCCGGTAAAACTGCGTCAACAAAAATGCAGCAGCTTTTCACCGCAGAAAATTCTGTATTAAAATCAAGCGCAAATATTTGTGAAAATGATCTGCCATATCCGCTCCATACAAAACATCAGGTTCGACATCGGTTCTTCTTTGCGCAGACAGCGATGAAATATGGTATAATGAAAACAGAAAAATTTGCTTTTGTTGACACCATAAGAAGGCTGACGCAAAAGAGAGGCGAACGCGATGAAAAAGGTACTCAAACCAATGGCCATTGTTTTAGCCGTGGCATTGATGTTGGGGCTGACTGCCTGCGGCGTATCCGTTACGGACATCACTGTGCCGGCGTCGGTACAGGTTGCCGTGGGCGATACCGTGCCCATCGACATCACATATATGGATGACAAAAACACGGACCAGACGAAGCTGGCGGAGGCGGCGGCTAAGGCCGGCGTCACATGGGAGGTCACTGATACCTCCATCGCCACAGTGGACGGCGCGGCCGTGACTGGCGTCGCGGCTGGAGAGACGACACTAACCATCCATGTTGGCGATGTTTCCAAAACGGTGGCCATCCATGTTATCGTCCCCGTGGAGGGCGTCGAGGCGCCAGAAACTCTGGAGCTGGCCATCAACGGGACTGATTCCCTGCCCCTGGGCGCAAAGCTGGTGCCGGAAGGCGCCACGGGAGTAATGCTCATCTACGTGTCCAGCGATGAGATGGTCGCCACGGTGGATGAGGTCGGCGTTGTGACGGTCGTGGCCGACGGCGAGTGCACGGTTACCACTACGGTTGTGGCGGAGGACGCCGAGGCGCCCACTCCCCCAGAGCCTTTGATTGCCGCGACCAAGGTGATTGTAACAACGGCGCCGACCGAGATTACCCTTGCCCAGAATAGCGGCACGCTCTATGTGGGCGGAACCACGACATTGCAAGTGTATACGGTCCCGAAGGAGGCGGCCGCACCGAACCCGGCAGACATTACCTACACCTCCAGCAATGATAAGGTCGCAACCGTTGATGCGACCGGCAAGGTAACGGCCAAGGCAGTCGGCAAAGCAACCATCACTGTGACTTACGGAGAGCTCACTACGGAATATCAGTTGGCCGTCAAGGCTCGCTCCACTGGAGGTGGCACACAGTCGTCTGGTAACGGCGGCGGCACGCAGACCTTGACTTCGCCTTCTGGCGGCAGTGGCGGTGGTGGAGCCCAAACTCCGTCTACACCTTCGGGCGGTGGAGGTGAAACGACACCACCCGCAAATCCAGACCCGCCTGCACCGCCTGCTGGAGGTGGTAACGGGAGCTATGTAAATGGCAATGGAGAGACCGTAAACACCAGCCCGGATATGGATGCAAATGATGCTGGGAAAGCAGACGACGGTAGCGATATTTTTGGATGATGGATTGGCAGTAATAAACTGCTGATAGGCGTATGCCTTTCATGGGACTGTTGCGAAAATTGCAACAGTCCCTTTTTTATGTGCTAATTTCTTTCTTGCGACTATTTATTTATTTCAACTCACGCGCACGCATGTGCGCGAACCGGTTCATGCCGATGTTGCCATTGGTCGTCTTTCAACTCATACGCACGCGTGTGCGCGAAACGCAAATGGGCAGAATTATGAACGCGTTAGCCGACACGATGTTTGTATCATGGCTTCCAAAGCCGCCAAAATGTATTGCTGGTCGTGCAAAGGAAGATTGTCCAATTCCGCTGATAGACGATTGGCCTGCATAGTCATGCCGTGACCATGATGCAATTGGTCGGCCAACACATCGTCCAACGATGCATCCAAGGCGTTACAAATCTGTACCATTGTTTCCAATAGGGGTATCTTTTTGCCGCGTTCAACGGCGCTATAATAATTTGTCGACAATCCGACTTTTTCAGCCAAGGCCGCCTGTGTCATTCCCCGGGCCAGGCGTATCGTCTTTAGCCGTTGTCCTGCAATGTAAAAATCCATCGCAAAGCACCACCTATCAGCGTTATAGTTACGCTTATATGATAGGTTGTTCCGCCCCTCCGCAAAACAATCTAACAGCGTTGTTTCAATTCTATTGGAATTGAAACTGCTGATAAAAATGTTATAATAGCTGTATAGCGCAGTCCCAATGATATAATCAGGAGGCTATAAAATTGAGCCCTACAGTATTATCAGACATTTTCCGCGCTCCCTTCCCTCAAAACTTCATAGAGGACACTCTCGGATATGAAATTGCCCCCGGGGATGTGCCGCCTGATTTTGAAGAAGGGCTACTCACGGCGCTGTCGGATTATACAAAGGATGGAGCCAGAACGGAAAAGATTATTCGCTTGCGATATGAAGAAGGGCTTACTCTTGAGCAAATAGGAAAAGAAATTGGAATCAATAGTGAGAGAGTCCGTTATTTAATACGCTATTCGCAAAGAAGGCTCCGTGAAAAGGAATATAGAACTCTCTGCGAAAAAGGATATGCGGCGTGGCAGGAGGAGCTTAGAGCCAATGTAGAAAAAGAAACCAAGCCGCTGACTGACCCAGCCCAAGTTTCTATTTTTAGGCTTTCAGAGTTGGGCTTATCCTTTACTCAGATACGCGCACTCGAAAATATAGGTATCCAAAGCTTAAAAGATTTGCAGGAAACGCCAGATTCTAAACTGCTCGAATTAAAAAGAATTAACCTATGGACGATTAAACAACTTCGTGGATTACAGGAGCAGATGGAGGAGCTTTTGGCGGCAGGAGCCATAACAGCAGAACGCCTCGAAACCTCCATCAACTGATTTATTTCGATTCTTTCAATTTTTTCAACTCACACGCCCATGCGCCGCTTTCAAATCTCTCGAAGAACAAATCGTTCTTTTTGCAAAAAAGGCCGGGCGGCCCTGACAGGGGGAAAGTTTGAATCCGCCCTTGTTTCACTCGCCTGCCAGCGCAAGATCACTTTGGTGCGCAGCCGGCATAAGCGGGCCCAAGAGGACGTTCCCGGCCTGTGGCGCACAGATGCCGCCGGGCTTTTCATGCAGGGGCATTGCAAATATGCCTGTGAGGATGCGTACAAGGTACACGGAATAGGGGCGCGCCTTGCCCCTTTATCAGCCATTCGCCCCGCCGGTACAAATCCACATCATGGACGGCCGCTTCATATGCCGCCCCGTCCGCGCAGTGACAAACAGGCACAGACAAAAGCATTTCATCCATATATCTGCAGGCATCAAAATCCAGCGCCTGCGGCGCGCATTTTCTCACAGATTTTAAACCGTGCCCTGCATGGCACAGCTGCCCCTCTTTCCTCTTTTGCCCTCGCCTTCAAATCCGGCCCTTATATTGACTTATTCTCTCATAAAATGATATAGTAGTTTATATATTTATCCATTTCTCGGTCTTTACATTTTTTCGTTATTTTACAATGAAACAGGTGATCTTTTGAGGCGGTCGAAACCGAAAAAGCCGGTTCCCTTTTCCCGCAGGCTGATCGTACCCATGTTATGTGTGGCTTTGTTTCAGTGCGTCATCTTTATGGGCGGTATTTTCGGCGCCGGGACGCTTTCACAGCTGCGCGACAACGCTTATCAGGAGCTTCAGAACACCCTTGACAGCCGCTGGGCCACCCTGTACAACAGGATGACCCGTGCCTGGAGCAATGAAGAACGTTTTGCCTTTTTGCAAAAGTCCTGCCAAAAAGATTTGAAAGAGAACGGCGGCGCCATCAGCACTGAGACTGCCGAGGCGCTGCGCCAGCTTTTAAAAAGCACTACGGTCACCGGCGCGTATGTAATCTATGACCAGCCCAAAAATAACAAATATCCCTGTCTGTACCTGTGCGGAGACAAAGAGTCGGTGTCGCTTTTGCCGGTTGGTGAAAACGATATCCTGACACTGTTCGGCGATTCCACTCTGGTAAGTGAGGCCTCGCTGTCTAAAGACGAAGGGTGGACTTCCCGCATCGAGCTTTCAAAAAATGACAAAAACTCCGATTT
This sequence comes from Oscillospiraceae bacterium, assembly GCA_030538855.1. GTDB lineage: Bacteria > Bacillota > Clostridia > Oscillospirales > Ruminococcaceae > JAUNTE01. The sequence continues at coordinate 3,068 of JAUNTE010000081.1, read as the reverse complement.
CTTTTTTTCCACCCGTTCTGCCGCGCTTTTAAACCCGGGTACAAAACCGCAGCGTCTGGCGTTATGGTCACCGTTTTTCACCGTACCGGGCACCTCCCGCACGGTATTGACCTATACGCTGCCCCTGCTGGATGAAAACGGCTCTTTTTACGGCGTAATAGGCGTCGAGGCCACTTCTCATTTAATAGATTCGCTTTTACCCTCCGGTGAACTTTTATCTTCTGGAAACGGTTCCTATCTGCTTGGGCGCTCACGTCCCGGCAGTTATCAGATCAATAATATGTATGTCAGCGGCTCTTTTTTCAGCGAAAAAGCAGAAAATGCCTATCTGGAATTTTCCTCCACCGCCCTTTATGAAAACGTCTACCGGTGGGAGGACGAGGACAGCGGGCAGCCCCTTTTGATCCCTGTCCATTTTATGTCGCTTTATCCTGAAAATTCTGTCCACGCCGACGACACCTGGATATTGGCGGCCGCCGCGCCGGAAAACGAGATCATGCAAAACGTCAACCAGCTGCGCACCTCGCTGATGGTTGCTTTTGTAGCGGCCATGCTGGTGGGGTTGGCGGGGGCTTTCGTCACCGCGGCCGTCTTTGGGCGGCCCATACGCAAGCTGACGCTGCATCTGCGGCAGGCGGACCCTGAAAAAACGCTTACGCTGCCAAAGCTGGGTATACAGGAGATCGACGAACTCTCCAGCTCTATCTCTATGTTGAGCGCCGAAGTGATGCATTCGGCCAGCCGGCTCTCTCAAATTTTGGCGGCCAGCAACGTGCCGCTGGGCGCCATTGAATATGACGACAAGGCGGGCCGCGTTTTCTGTACTGAAAACATCCCCCGGCTGCTGTTTTTTGCGCCCGAGAAACAAAACTGCCTGCGGTACACCAGCGAAGAATTTGAAAGCTGCATGTCGGCTTTTCTGACGCATACCCGCCCGTACCGCACCTCTGACAACGAGGAGGACCCGCCCGGCTATACCACGCTGCAGTACACCGATGACCACGGCGTATCGAACTGGCTGAGCTTTCAGGTATTGTACCGCGACGATAAACGCATCACGGTGGTACAGGATATTTCTGATACTATCCGTGAAAAGATCAAGCTGGAATATGAACGCGATTACGACGCCCTTACCAACCTGCTGAACCGGCGTTCTTTCAAAAAAAAGGTGCGCGACCTTTTGAGCAGCCCCAAGCTGGAGCATGGCGCCATGGTGATGTGGGATATGGATAACCTCAAATACATCAACGACACATATGGCCATGATACCGGCGACAAATATCTGGCCGAAGCCGCGCGTTTGTTTGGCACGCTCAGCGGCTTTCGCGGGGTGGTAGGCCGGATGTCCGGCGACGAATTTTTCGCTTTTCTGCATGGATACCACAGCCGGGAAGAGCTGTATTATACCATCAGCCGTCTGCACAACCGCCTGCGGCAGACTTTTTTCATCCCGCCCGACGGCAACCCCATTGCGGTGCGGGCCTCGGGCGGCATCGCCTGGTATCCTGAAGACGGCGTACAGTACGACGAGCTGACCCGGCACGCCGATTTTGCCATGTATAACGTTAAAAACACCAGGCGCGGTGAACTGCTGGAATTCAACGCCGGCGCCTTTGAACGCGACGCGGTGCTGCTGAACGGCAAAGAGGCCCTGAACCGCTTTGTTGAGCAGCGTCAGGTGCGGTTTGCCTTTCAGCCTATCGTAGACGCCAGCACGGGCGAGGTTTTCGCCTATGAGGCGCTGATGCGGCCCCAGTGCCGTGAGCTGCCCACAGTGCTGGACGTTATGCGTCTGGCCCGGGCCCAGTCAAAGCTCTATCAAATAGAGCTGCTCACCTGGACGGGCGTGATGGAGACCTTTGCCTCACAGCGTCAGGCATTTGGCGATGCGCGGGTCTTTATCAATTCCATCCCCAACATGGTACTCTCTGAAAACGATACCGCCCGCCTTGAAGAACAATATCCCGCGCTTCTTTCAAAACTGGTTATTGAAATTATTGAAAGCGAGCAGTCGGACGCGGAGTGCATGGCCGCAAAACATGCCTTTGCTAAAAAGTGGGGCGCATTTATCGCTTTGGATGATTTTGGCGCGGGTTACAGCACGGAATCCTCTCTTTTATATATTGCGCCTGATTTTGTTAAAATCGACATGTCCATCGTCCACGGCCTTGACACCGACGAAAACCGCCGTATGCTGGTATCCAACATCCTCTCGTATACCCAGCCCCGCGGCATGAAAGTCATCGCGGAGGGGGTTGAAACGGCCGAGGAGCTGCGGGTTTTGATAGAGCTGGGGGTAGATTACCTGCAGGGCTATTATCTGGCCAAGCCCTCGTTTGAGCTGCCGGTACTGACGCCTGCGCAAAAGGCCGAACTGACGGCGCTGCAGCGTCAGGCCGCCGGCCAGCCGTCCCCCGCCCTGTCTTTTTCAGATAAAAACACGGCCGGAGAGGGCGGTGCAGACGCGCCCTCTTTATAAGGCGGGGCTTTGTTTTAATAAATACCGCCTTGAAGCGCCGCTGAGAACAAAGGAGACGATGATGTTTGGATTTGGCAAAAAGAAAAAAGAGCAGCTCACGACTTTGACGCACCCCAAACTGGGAGAGTTGAAACGTGTATGCGGCAATATCTGGCATCCCCTTTCCAATACTACAATCGTTTTATGGGATAGGCCGTATGAGATCTCTGTAACTTTTCTGGTGGAAGACGGGGACGAACAAGGCCCTAACGAGAAGCATGCGAAAGCATGGGATTCCTTCAACGATATCATCGTTACACGCAGGCACTTCATTGAAAAGACCATTCTCAAGTATATGGAATGCGCTGACGGCGAGGGCGCAGGCGACAGGTTTATCCCGCGGGATGTTGCATTCAGCCGCAAGGGCGAGTGCGGCCTGTTTTTTGAAGACACGGAAGAAGGCGTGGAGTATGGTTCTGACACAGATAACGGTTTTGCCGTGTTTTTGATACCTAAATTATTATTTACTTACTCTGAGTTCTGCGCCGACTGCCTGTGGGGCAGCGAGGACACCGAACGATATTTTCTCTCTCCTGACCTTCAGGGCGAC
>JAUNTE010000080.1 GCA_030538855.1 Oscillospiraceae bacterium | reverse complement strand
AGGGTAAAATGCTGAAAGCGGACGGAGAACTGGTAAAGCTGACGGCGACAGAGACAAAGATCATCGACTTGCTGATGCGTAATCTGGGCCGGATATTTTCAGCCGAAGAGATCTACCGCCGGGTGTGGCAGGAAGAGGCCTTTGCGCCGGAGAATACCGTGATGGTGCACATTCGCCGCATTCGTGAAAAAATTGAACTCAACCCGAAAGAGCCAGAATATTTAAAGGTGGTATGGGGCATTGGATACAAAATCGAAAAAATGGAAAAAAGCCGTTAGCTTTTTGGCGTTCGCCATTGGGATCATGCTGACGGTTTCAGGAGGGCTGGGCGTGGCGGAACGGCTTTGGGGCCGCGGTTACGACAACCTTTACGAAAAGGATTATCAGAATACCCGTTCTTTTCAACATATGATGACAAGCTATCTGGATGATTTTCTCTCAATGGCCACCGGCGGCAATGTTACCGGGTACGACGCAGGCTATGACCAGGAATATTGGGAATATATTGAAAAAATCCAGCAAGAGACCATCGCACAGGGCGGAGTGACACAAGAGGTGACCGGTTTGGCCATTTATGATGGATCGGCCGCTGCGAACGACTATTGGGGCGATTATTGGGACGGCTATGACTATGACGATGAAGAAGGCATAGACCCGGCAAAACTGAAAGAACTGCGCGAAAAAGCGGCGCAGGCGGCCCATAAATGGTTGTCACAGGATAAAAACTTATTATATACCATCACCTGTGACGGTAAGATTTTATATACCAATGCCGAAGGAACCGTGCTGAACGGCTTACAGGGCACGCTGCCGGAGGGCTATAACTTTTTATTATATTTTGACGGCGAAAAGGCTGCCATACAAAAAGACGGCAAAGCGGTAGATATATACGGCGACGGCTATTACCGTGAAGAAAGCGACAGCTGGTGCGTACCGGGCTACAAAAACTTTACCGCCGATGAAAATACGCGCCGGGTCACCGTCACGATGGCGGCGGCAAAAGAGCCTGTGCTTTATATTTCAGGTGATTACAGCGACAGTGGAAGTAAAAATTACCGATGGAACGGCCTTTATGAGCTGCAGTACCGCATGCAGCAGCGTCAGGCAGACTTTATCGTAGAATTAAGCGTTCTGGGCGCAGGGCTTTTTTTCCTGCTTTTATATATTTTGATGCGCCGCCACAAAAAAGAAGCCGACCGCGCGCTTGCCAGGGTGACGGGGGCCATCTGGTTCGAGGTAAAACTGCTGCTTGCGGTGGGCGCGCCAGCCGCCCTTTTATATGCGTCATGGGATGCCGCCTATAGAATTTTCGGAACAGATATCTTTTATATAGGCGTTACAAGCGTGATAGAAGAGATGGGCGGCATGAACATGGGATGGATCATAGATTCATCTATCTGTTTTTGGAGCGTGTTCTGGGTACTATATCTGTTTATAAACGATCTGCGGTACGGAAAAAAGGCGGTGCTGAACAACAGCCTGTGCCGTAAAATCGCGCGGCTCTCGGATACGTCGGCCATGAAGCTGCCGGTGCAGAAACGGCTGATGCGCCCTTACCGGTGGACGGTAGGGATCGCCGCCGGGGCTGTGGGGGCTTTGGCCGTCTTACTTTTCAGCCTGGCGGTTTATTACCGTTCACCTGAATGGAGCCTGGGCGTTTTGGGCCTTGTGATATGTCTGGCCGCGGCGATGGGATGGCTTTTGCTGCGCGGCGGCAGGGCGTACCGGCGCAGCGCGGAGGAAGTGGGCGCGCTGACAAGGCAGATCGACGCTGTGCAGAAAGGGGATTACGCCGCTGAGAGCTGTATCCCTGCCGATTCCGGCCTGCGCGAGGCGTCGGATAAGCTGCGGGATGTTCAGGAAGGGCTTGAGGCCGCGGTAGACCGGCAGATGAAAAGCGAACGGATGAAGGTGGAACTTATCACCAACGTATCGCACGATATCAAAACGCCGCTGACTTCCGTTATCAGTTATGTCGAGCTTTTAAAACAGGAAAAAGACCTGCCCGAGCATATCCGCGATTACATCCGGGTTTTGGATGAGAAGAGCCAGCGGCTGAAAACAATGGTGCAGGATGTATTTGAAGTAAGCAAAGCGGCGGCGGGCCAGCTGCCTGTTAAAATTGAGCGGCTTGATCTGGCGCGGCTCGTCCGGCAGACGCTGGCGGACATGCAGCCGCAGATCGCCGCCAGCGCCGTCTCGGTAAAAGAAGAAATACCCACAGAGCCCGTGATGATTATTGCGGATGGGCAGCGGCTGTATCGGGTGCTGCAAAATCTGCTTCAAAACGCGCTCACCTATTCGCTGGACGGCTCCCGCGTGTATCTGGCCCTGACACAGGGGGAGGAGGAGGCGGCGGTGCGCATCCGTAATATTTCAAGAGACGAGCTGGCGACAGAAATCGATTTTACCCAGCGGTTCGTCCGCGGAGATCAAAGCCGCAGCGACGGCGGCAGCGGGCTGGGGCTTTCGATTGCGCAAAGTTTTACTGAGGCCTGCGGCGGCCGCTTCAGCGTGACTGCGGAGGGCGACGTTTTCACAGTTACCATATCCTTTAAGCTGGCGGGTGAGACGGCGGACTGAGGCCGTGAAACAGAAACTGCGTTTTGCCTCTGAAACCTGTATGGAAGGAAGGGCGCGGTAATAAAAGCCGCGGCCAGAGGGGGAACGCCGGGCCCGGCCGGAAGCGGGCAAGCTAAAAACGCGGGTGTAACAATAAATTTTATCATTTATGCAGGGCGGCAGAGCTTACGGGCTTTGCCGCCCTGTTTTTTGTATATTGCATTCTTAAGCTTTGCCTTCACCGTAGGGGCGGTGATATAAATTTTTCAGACGGCGCCGAACCGGAAGGCTGCCGGTGATAGAGCTTCCTTTTTTGACGGCAGAGCGTGCGTGGGCGGACTGGTTGACAGCGGCAATGATCTTATCCATAATGATAGTATTGCAAGGCCGCGATACCTGTGCCGCCGGGCGGTTTTGTCAGCCATGAAAAATACAGCTTTCAAACGTGCCGCCTTGGGGCCCCATAAGGGCGGAGTGTTTGAAGAGGCAGATCAGTTTTATAAAAGGGTGAATACGTTATGAAAAAATATCGCCGCGCGTTTATTGGGATATTATTGCTTCTTGAGCTTTTTTATGGGTGTGGTACACGAAAAGCACTGCCTCCGGCACAGCCAATGCCTCGCCCTCGGGGGACGTCGGGGCTGAAGTTGATTTTATGAGATATAAACTTGAATTTGTGGAACAGATGGGAGAAAAAATGAACTGTAAAAAAATAAAGATATTTATAGAAGGAACAACTTTTTATACAAAGTCATTTTTATTTTTGTTTTCTAAAAAAGGATATGTGCCAATAGGCAATTCCATTAAAATTATCAATGATTTATATAATAATGGAAATGAAATATATTTATGTTCATATGTGAAAAAAAGTAGATATGATTTTATAAAGTCCATTGTAGATTACTACAAGATAAATTATACTGAAATACTTTGTAGAGATAAGAAAGAACACTATAGCGATCTGGTAGAAAAAATCATTCCAGATGTTTTGATAGAGGATGATTGCAAAAGTATAGGTGGAGAAAAACAATGGTGTATAACAAATGTTAAGGAAGATATAAAAAGAAATATAAAATCTATTATTGTTGAAGAATTTAAAGGAATAGATAATATAAAGATCAATTAGATAAAATTACAAGTTGTTAGTTTTTGTAGTAAAAATTTCTATAAAAAGCAAAGAAAAAGAAGAGATAAAAGTGAATAAAAGAAATAACGGAATGACGCTGATGGCGTTAAGTATTACAATTTGGAGCATATTGATCATGGCAGATGCCCTTTGAACGGGGGGCTTTTTCCTTTTACCCGAAACAGGCGGCCCGCCGTGTATAAAAAACATCGGTTTGGCCAGATACCGTTTTATCTGATAGATGGTTTTAAAAACCTGCTGCAATAAACAGGGCGGCGCTGCCGGTGAAACGGCGGCTGAAAAAGAAACAGATATAAAAAGGCCCGCTGCCGCAAAATAAACAGGCGGCAGCGGGCGGCGAATAAACGGATGATAAAGGGTAAACGACCTGCCGGAGAAAACAGATATGGCCGCCGTCTATGGAGAATACCAAAGCGGCGGTTTTTTGCGTCAAAGCCGTGGTGAAGAAGATTGGCTGGACTGGATGGACAAGCTTTTTTTGACATCAGATAAACTCCCCCGCCAAAGGGCATGCCGGTGGGCCCGCCGCACGGCGGAAAAAAGCGGAAAAGTGCATTAAGACGGAAGCATTGACCGCGGCTGAAGATGTTTTATACAAAGACGGGGACGGCGGGTGCGAAACTGCCGCCGGTACAGGCTGCGTTATTCCAGATAGATTTGAAAACGCCCTTCAATGGCTTCGCCCAGATAGAGGTCGATCCATTCAGCGGCGTTTTTTTCATCCCGGCCGCGTATATATTCAAACAGGCGGGCGGTATTTTGGTAAAGCGTCTCCACCCCATATTTGCGGCAGAAACGCTGCCATAAAAGCTCGATCGGGGCGCGAAAGGAGGTATAGATGAGCGGCAGGATGCTGTTGCCGCCTGCAAACGCCAGCTCATGATGAAATTGAAAGGCCAGCTGGGTGGCGTCCGCGGGGGTTTGGGCCTGGCCCAGCTCGTCCACAAGGCGGGCCAGAGGGACCAGCGCTTCATCCGATGCGTTTTTTATGACAAGAACGGCGGCAAGATGCTCCAGTGCGCGGCGTACCTCTAAAATGGCACGGATTTCTCCTTTGCCCAAAGCGCCGCCGCGATAATCCATAATGGCGATGAGGGTGTTCATATTGCCGTTGCGCCGGTAATCGGCCACAACCGTGCCCTGCCGGGGCGATACCTCTAAAAAGCCTTTTTGCGCAAGTTCGGCAACGCCCGCGTTCACCACGGTGCGGCTCACCTGCATCTGCGCGGCCAGTTCCCGCTCAGGCGGCAGTTTGGCGCCGATGGGAAGCGATTCAGACAGGATCGCATTTTCCAGCTCGCGCACGAACAGATCTTTTAAAGAAGGGGCGGAAAGTTTTTTGAATTCCATGTGTTTTTCTCCTATCATCAGGCTGTGGCCATACCAGAAGCCACGATGTAATTTTACCATGCAAATCGACGGAATGCAAAGCCGGTTTTTTGTGCGTTTGGCTGGAAACGTCTTATCTCGATTGACGCGCTTCGACAAAAAGCGTTATAGTAAAAACAAAGAGATTGGCACGACCAGAATACTGACCATAAGGAGGGTTGCAGATGGAGGCGTTTAAGGTATTGGAGGTAAAACAGAGCGTTTTTGCCGCCAACAACCAGGAGGCGGATGCGCTGCGGACGGAACTGAAAGAAAAAGGTGTGTTTTTGCTCAATTTGATGAGCTCTCCGGGGGCGGGTAAAACGACCCTGCTTACCCGTACCATCGAGGCCCTGCGGGAAGAGCTGCGTGTTGGCGTGATGGAGGCGGATATCGATTCAGACGTGGACGCGCGCACCGTCTCAAAATTGGGCGCAAAGGTCATCCAGCTGCACACCGGGGGCATGTGTCATCTGGACGCGGCCATGACGCGGCAGGGGCTGGAAGGCCTGGGGATGGACGGCGTTGATATCGCGGTACTTGAAAATGTGGGCAACCTGGTGTGCCCGGCTGAATTTGACACCGGCGCCGTTCAGAACGTCGCGATTTTATCGGTGCCCGAGGGCGACGACAAACCGCTGAAATATCCGCTGATGTTTCAGGTTTGCAGCGCGGTGCTGATCAATAAAACCGACGTGCTGCCCTATTTTGATTTTGATATGGAGGCCTGTAAGCGCAATATTCTGGCACGAAACCCGAAAGCGGCGATCTTTGCTGTCAGCGCCCGTACCGGCGAGGGCATTGGCGCATGGACGGGATGGCTGCGGGCGCAGTATCACGCATGGACCGAAAGGAAGGATGAAGATGGCTGAATTGAGACCGAAGATCGTCAAGCTGGCGAAAATGGTGGGCGGCGTTGCCGGCGTTATCAACAAGATCGACGAGAACGCCCCGGAATACTACGCGCTGGAGTGCGTGGTGAGCGACGAGCTGGCCGACGTGGCCCTGACGATGGGGCTGCGTAAGCCCCGCACGGCGGAATATGTGGCGGAAAAATGCGGCAAGCCGGTGGAAGAGGCGCATAAAGACCTGATGGAGCTGGCCCGCATCGGCGTATGCAAGGTGTGGCATGAAGAGGGCAAGGAGCTGTTTTGGGTAAATATCTTTGCGCCCGGCATGCTGGAGATGATGGTGAACAACCGCGAGCAGCTGGAGGCGCACCCCCAGATAGGCAAAGCGTTTGAAGAGTATACCCGTAAACGCATCGCCACCATGGCCCCCATGTTCCCCGAGGGGATGGCGATGATGCGCGTCATCCCGGTAGAGGACGCCATCAAGGATATCCCGGGTGTGCAGCCGTGGGAAAAGCTCTCCTATTATCTTGACAAATACGATAAGTTTTCGGTGTCCGACTGTTCCTGCCGGGCCTCGCGCCGGCATATCGACGAGGGCTGCGGCCATCTGGAGCATGAGATCTGCATTCAGATGGGCTCGGGCGCGGAATATTATATCAGTACCGGGCGCGGACGCGAGATCACCCGTGCCGAGGCTGAGGAGATCATCAAAAAGGCCGAGGATATGGGCCTGATGCATGAGGGCCCTCACACCGAGGAGCTGGGCGAGTGCTTCGCCATCTGCAACTGCTGCGGATGTGCCTGTTTTTCCATGCGTATCGCCACCTTGTTTAAAACGCCGGACGCGATCCGCTCAAATTACGTCTCAAAGGTGGATAAAGAAAAATGCGTGGCCTGCGGCCAGTGTGTTGAAAACTGCCCCACCAACGCCCTGCAGCTGGGGCAAAAGCTCTGCGGAAAAAAACCGCCTGAAGAAAAGAAAGAGAAAACCGCCCGCAATCATGTATGGCACCATGATAACTGGAACCTGAACTACCGCGAAAACCGCAGGGACGTGACGGACGAGGGAACCTCTCCCTGCAAAACGGCCTGCCCGGCGCATATCGCGGTGCAGGGCTATATCAAGCTGGCAAGCCAGGGAAAATATACCGAGGCATTGGCGCTTATCAAAAAAGAGAACCCGCTGCCCGCCGTATGCGGCCGCATCTGCCCGCACGGCTGTGAGAGCGAGTGTACCCGCGGTGAGATCGACGAGCCGATCGCCATCGACGAGATCAAAAAGTTTATCGCGGATAAAGAGCTGGACGCCGGTGTGCGGTATATCCCGCCGAAGCGTTATGATCTGGGAAATAAGATCGCGGTGATCGGGTCGGGGCCTGCAGGCATCTCCTGCGCATATTATCTGGCCATAGACGGTTATCAGGTGACCGTGTTTGAAAAAGAGGAAAAATTGGGCGGTATGCTGACGCTGGGCATCCCCTCCTTCCGGCTGGAAAAAGATGTGGTGAACGCCGAGATCGATATTTTGCGCGAGATGGGCGTTGCGTTCAAAACCGGCGTTGAAGTGGGCAAGGACGTGACGCTGGACGAGCTGCGCGCCGAAGGGTACGAGGCGTTTTATCTTGCTGTCGGCGCGCAGGGGGGCCGCAGGCTGAACGTGGAGGGCGAGGACGCCCAGGGCGTGCTGGCGGGGATAGATTTTCTGCGCGGCGTCAATTTGGGTAAAGAGACCCGGCTTTCAGGCAACGTTGTGGTCATCGGCGGCGGCAATGTGGCGGTGGATGTGGCCCGCACGGCCGTACGTACCGGGGGCGAAAAGGTGAGTATGTACTGCCTTGAAAGCCGCGATGAAATGCCCGCGCTGGAGGAAGAGGCGCAGGAGGCCGAGAACGAGGGCGTTGTTTTGCAGAACGGCTGGGGCCCAAAACGCATCGTCACTGAAAACGGCAGGGTGACAGGGGTGGAGTTCAAACGCTGCATACGCGTGTTTGACGACGAACACCGCTTTGCGCCGCAGTATGATGAAAATGATGTGGAGTTTGTACCCGCCGACTATGTGCTGCTGAGTATCGGCCAATCCATCGAGTGGGGCGGCCTGCTGGAGGGATCGCCGGTTGAGACAGGGCGCGGCGGTGTTGTATTGGCGGACGGTTTTACATATCAGACGGCGCAGCCGGATGTGTTTGCAGGCGGCGACTGTGTGACCGGGCCTAAATTTGCCATCCATGCCATCGCGGCGGGCAAAGAGGGCGCGATCTCCATCCACCGCTTTGTGCAGCCTGGCCAAAGCCTGACGCTTGGGCGCGACCGGCGCGAGTACCATGCCTTTGATAAAGACAACGTGGTGATCGAGGGTTTTGACAACACGCCGCGTCAAAAGGCGGGCCATACCCAGGAGAATAAAGCCACGTTTAAGGACGGGCGCGAGACCTTTACCGAAGAACAGATGAAAAAAGAGACGGAACGCTGCCTTGGCTGCGGCGCGGTGCAGGTGGACGAATATATGTGCGTTGGCTGTGGGCAGTGCACCACCAAATGTAACTTCGACGCCATCCATCTCGTCCGCAAATATGATTCTGTACCCGGCACCTACGAGGCGCTGCCCGTTAAAATGGCGGCCAACGCCGTCAAACGTTCGGGACGTATCGCCGTGACGGCTGTAAAAGAAGCGTTTACGAAAGGCTGAAGCCATGCATGAGTTAGGGATCATCAATTCTATGGTAAAGACCATTGAAAAGGTTGTAAAAGACGAGAACC
>JAUNTE010000079.1 GCA_030538855.1 Oscillospiraceae bacterium | reverse complement strand
GGAAAATTTGGGCCTGATTATTATTGATGAAGAACAGGAGCATACCTACCGAAGCGAGCAGTCGCCCCGGTTTTTAGCCCATGACGTTGCAAAACTGCGGGCCCGGCAGGAGGGGGCGCTGCTGCTGCTGGCCAGCGCCACGCCGTCGGTGGAGAGTTATTACGCCGCTGAGACGGGGCTGTACACCTTGTATGAATTAAAAGAACGCTATGGCGCGCTGCCGCTGCCCAAGGTAGAGCTGGTGGATATGCGCGAGAATCTGCTGGAGGGGTATACCGGCCTGATCTCGGCCCGGCTGGGAAGCGAGATCGCGGAAAACCTCAACCGGGGCGAACAGACCATCCTGCTGCTCAACCGCAGGGGCTACCAGACGGTGGCGCTTTGCCAGGAGTGCAAAAAAGTGCTGAAATGCGACAGCTGCAGCGTGCCGCTGGTTTACCATAAGGCGCAGAATAAACTTTTATGCCATCACTGCGGCAAAACGGTGGCCCCTGCGCCGCGGCTTTGCCCCGCCTGCGGAGGAGAGCTGCGGTACGCGGGGTACGGCACGCAAAAGATCGAGGAGGAGTTGGAAGAGAAGTTTCACGGCGCCCGGGTGCTGCGGATGGACTTGGACACCACGGTGAAAAAAAACGCGCACGAGACGATGCTGGCCGCTTTTGCAAGAGGCGAATATGACATTTTACTGGGGACGCAGATGGTGGCCAAAGGGCTGGATTTTGAAAAAGTGACGTTGGTGGGCGTGATAGGCGTGGACAGCCTGCTTTTCAGCCAGGGTTACCGGGCGTTTGAAAACGTATTTTCTCTGGTGACGCAGGTGGTGGGGCGCAGCGGCCGCGCCGGGCCGGGGGGCCGGGCCGTATTGCAGACGGTAGACGTGCAGCACCCGGTTTTAAAGCTGGCCGCCGCACAGGATTACGAGAGCTTTTACCGGGAAGAGATCATGTTTCGCAAGCTCAACTTGTACCCGCCCTTCTGTACCCTGTGCCTGGCGTGTTTTACCTCAAAAAACGAAGGGGAGGCGTTGGCGGCGGCAGGCCTGTTTTCACGGGAGCTGGCCCGCCTTTCAAAACTGGCGCAGGAAAAAGGCGTCAACGTACCGCTGCGGATACTGGGGCCGAGCCCCTTTCATATTTTGATGGTCAACGAGCGGTACCGATATAAGCTTATCATCAAATGCAGAAAGGGCAAAACATTCCGCCTGCTGCTTACAAAAGCCGCTGAGACGCTTTCAAAGCAGCCCGGGGCGGGAAAAGCGAGCGTTTATTTTGATTTTCACTCGGATTTTGATTTATAAAAAGGGAGCGGATGAAATATGGCAATCAGAAACATTGTGCAAGAGGGAGACTCTATTTTAACCAAGATGTGCCGGCCGGTAACAAATTTTGACGAGCGGCTGGGCCTGCTGCTGGACGATATGAAAGAGACCCTGGCAAAGGCCAACGGCGCCGGGCTGGCCGGCCCGCAGGTGGGCGTGTTACGCCGGGTATTCGTGATGATAGAGATCAGCGAGGCGGAAGAGGAGCAGGAGGAAAACGCCGAGCCCGTATACAAGTTTATCGAGGCCGTGAACCCGGTGATCGTCGGGCAGGAGGGCGTGCAGACAGGCTATGAAGGGTGCCTCTCTTTTCCCGGCAGGGCGGGGGAGGTCACGCGTCCCCTTAAAGTGACCATGCGCGCACAGGACCGTACCGGAAAAGAATTTACCTATACCGGCGAAGGGATCAACGCCCGTTGTATCTGCCATGAATGCGACCATCTGGACGGCGTTACCATCCTTGACCGGGCCGAATATTTTTACGAGGAAGAGGATGAAGGCTGAAAAAGCCGCAGCTCGTTTTTATAAAAAAGAGTACCGCAAAAAGGAGGAGACGCCCTGTGCGTATTCTGTTTATGGGCACGCCTGACATCGCGGCGGAAAGTTTGGCCGCCCTGCTGGAGGCGGGCCATGAGATATGCGGCGTTTACACACGGCGGGATAAGCCGGTGGGGCGCAGGCAGATTTTGACGCCGCCGCCCGTCAAGCTGGCGGCTGAAAGGGCGGGGCTGCGGGTTTTTCAGCCCAAAAACCTGCGGGAGGGCGCGGCGGAAGAGATACGCGCGCTGGCGCCGGAGCTGATCGTGGTGGTGGCCTACGGCTGCATTTTGCCGAAAGAGATTTTGGAACTGCCGCAGTATGGGTGTATCAATCTGCATGTTTCGCTTTTACCGAAATACCGGGGCGCGGCGCCGGTGCAGTGGGCGGTGATAAACGGCGACAAAGAAACAGGCGTCACCATCATGTATATGGACGAAGGCCTTGACACCGGAGACGTTATCCGCACAGAAACGGTGCCCATCGGCGCTGAAGAGACCAGCGGCGAACTGTTTGAACGGGTGAGCCGCATTGGCGCCAAAGTGCTGTGTGAAACGGTGGAGACGCTGCAAAACGGTACGGCCGTGCGTACCCCGCAAAAAGAGGAATTGGCCAGCTGGGCGCCGCCGCTGACGCGAGAAATGGGTGAGATGGACCTGACTTCAGCGGCGGATAAGCTGCATGATCTGGTACGGGGGCTTTCTCCGTGGCCGGGGGCGTATCTGACGCAGCAGGGGAAAAAGCTGAAGGTGCTGCAGTGCCGCGTTGCGGATAAAAACGGCCAGCCCGGAGAGATCCTCTCGTTAAAGCCGCTGACGGTTGCCTGCGGTGAAAAGGCGCTGGAGCTGTTGACAGTGGTGCCGGAAGGGAAAAAAGCGATGGAAGGGACGGCGTTTGCGGCGGGGCGCAGGTTTCAGACCGGGGATTTTTGGATGTGAGGCGGAAAGTCTGAAAAGGAGGACTTTCAAATGCCTTATTATGGATATGGGATAGATATTTATTATCTTTTATTGGTGCTGCCCGCGTTGCTGATTGCGATGTGGGCGCAGTTCAAGGTGAAAAGCACTTTTCGCGCATACAGCGAACAGCGGATGGAGAGCGGGCTGACCGGCGCGCAGGCGGCGAGACGTATCCTGGACGCGAACGGGCTGGATAATATCCGGCTGGAACGGGTGAGCGGCGAACTGACAGACCATTATGACCCGCGGGGCGGCGTGATACGCCTGTCGGCCCAAGTGTATGACCGCAGCACTGCCGCCGCGGTGGGCGTAGCGGCGCATGAGGCAGGGCACGCGGTGCAGTACGCGGTGGGATACCTGCCGGTAAAGATAAGAAACGCCATCATTCCGGTGACGAATATTGGTTCGGCGTTGTCGATGCCGCTGATCATATTGGGGCTGATCTTCAGCTTTGGGCCGCTGGTGACCATTGGCATCGCCCTGTTTTCACTGGTGACGGTGTTTCAGCTGGTCACCCTGCCGGTAGAATTCAACGCCAGCCGCCGTGCCGAAATGATATTGGCCGACAGCGGCATGGTGACGGCGGAGGAACAGGCGGGGGTGCACAGGGTGCTTTCGGCAGCCGCCTTCACCTATGTGGCGGCGCTGCTCGTATCCATTATGAACCTGCTGCGTCTGCTTTTGCTGTTTGGACGGCGGCGCAACGACTGAAAAAGGAGAAGCGGATGAACAAAGCGCGCTATACGGCGGTGCGGGCGCTGCTGGAATGTGAAGACAACGGATATTCTAATCTGGTTTTGGCCGCAAGGCTGCGGCAGAAAGATTTGGACGCAAGAGACCGCGCCTTTGTAACGGCTTTGGTGTACGGCACGCTTGAACGCGGCATTTTATTGGACGAGCTGCTGGACAGATGCAGCCAAAGGCCCCTGAAAAAACTGGACCCTGCGGTGCGGGTGATTTTGCGCAGCGGCCTTTACCAGTGCCTTTATATGGACGGGGTGCCGGCCCGGGCCGCTATCAGTGAAGCGGTGGAATTGACAAAGCGGTTTGGAAAAAGCTCGGCCGCGGGGTTTGTCAACGCGGTTTTGAGAAAAGCGTGCGGGATAGACCCCGAAACGCTCAATTTTGAGGACGAGACAAGGCGGCAAAGCGTTTTATATTGTGTAACGCCGCAGATATTGACGCTGCTGAAAAGCGCGTATCCCGCCCAGTGGGAGCAGATACTGCGGGCGGGGTTTGACCGGCCCGTGCAGGCGGTGCGGGTGAACACGCTGAAAACGACGGCGGACGGGCTGCGGGCAAAATTGCAGAAAAGACAGGTGGAAGCGGAGCCGGGCGCCCTGAGAGACTGTTTGATTTTAGACGGAAAAGGCGATATGACCGCGCTGCCCGAGTTCAGAGAGGGGCTTTTTCAGTTTCAGGGCGAGCCGTCGCAGTGCGCGGCGCTGGCCGTAAAGGCAAAACCGGGCGAACATATCGTAGACCTGTGCGCCGCCCCGGGAGGAAAGTCGGCGCTGCTGGCCGCCGAAATGGAGAACCGGGGGACTTTGGACGTATGCGACGCACAGGCGTCACGGCTTGAACAGGCAAAGAAAAATCTTGCCCGCTGGGGGGCGGCATGCGCCGCCTTTCATTGTATCGACGCCGCGGTTTACCGGCCGGAGTTTGCGGGCGCCGACGCGGTGTTGTGCGACGTGCCCTGTTCCGGGCTTGGCATTTTGGCGAAAAAACCGGATATCCGTACAAAAGATCTGAAAGGGCTGGAGGAACTGATCCGGCTGCAGAGAAGGATCTTAGAGACGGCCGCCCGGTATCCCCGCCATGGGGGAAGGCTGGTGTACGCAACCTGTACGCTGAACCCCGACGAGAATGAAAAGCAGATCGCGCGGTTTTTACAGACCCACACCGAATACCGGGCGGTAAGGCCGCAGCTGCCCGAAAAATATCAGGCCGGAGATGAAAAAATGGTAACTTTTTTGCCGCAGAGCGGACAAACCGACGGCTTTTTTATAGCATACTTAGAAAGATTGTGATAAAATGTGTAAGGTCAGCCTTTCTGCCATGACAAAAGAGGAGCTGAAGGCCTTTGCGGAAGCGCGGGGATGGCCCGCTTTTCGGGCGAAACAGATTTTCAGCTGGCTGCATCAAAAAAGGGCCGCAGCTTTTGCTGAAATGACAAATTTGCCCCGCGCCATGCAGGAGGAACTGGAGAGAGCGTGCCGCATCGATTTTCCGGCCATTGCCCGTAAACAGGTGTCAAAAGATGGGACGGTGAAATATCTGTTCCGCCTGTTTGATGAAAACAGCGTGGAAAGCGTGGTTATGAAATATTCTTACGGCTATACCATCTGCGTCTCTTCACAGGTGGGCTGCCGTATGGGATGCCGGTTCTGCGCGTCCACACAGGGCGGGCTTGTGAGAAGCCTGAACGCCGGAGAGATCGCGGGGCAGGTTTATGCCGCCCAAAAGGATATCGGAGAACGTATTTCTCACATCGTTATGATGGGGATGGGAGAACCTTTTGACAATTATGATGAAGTACGGAAATTTTTGGCTATAATATCAGATGACGAGGGCCTCAACATCGGTATGCGCAACATCAGTTTATCCACCTGCGGCGTGATACCCGGCATAGAGCGGCTTGCAAAAGAGCACTTGGGCCTGACGCTGTCGGTGTCACTGCACGCCCCCAACGATACGCTGCGCAGCGGTATGATGCCCATAAACCTGAAATATCCCGTGGCCGATCTGATGGCGGCGTGCCGCGCCTACCAAAAAGAGACGGGCCGCCGTGTAAGTTTTGAATATTCTATGGTGCAGGGTGTGAACGATTCAGACGCCTGCGCGGTACAGCTCAGCCGCTTGATGAAAGGGATGGGGGCGCATGTCAACCTCATCCCCATCAATCCGGTGGATGGGTCGCCTTACAGTTCGGCCGATGCGGCGCGGATAGCGGCTTTTCAAAAAAAGCTCGCCTTGCTGGGGGTGAACGCCACCATACGGCGGCGGCTTGGGGCCGACATCAGCGCCGCCTGCGGACAGCTTAGAAAAGAAGTGCAGACGGAGATGAAAAAACACCCCTGAAAGGAGAAAACGCCGGATATGAGAATAACTGCAAAGACGGATATTGGCCGCGGACGGACGGAAAACCAGGATAATTACCGGGCCGGCGTTTTGCCGAACGGTATCGTTTGGGCCGTAGTATGCGACGGTATGGGGGGCGCGAACGGCGGCGCGGTAGCCAGCCGCCTTGCGGCGGATTCTATGGAGGAGACCTTTACCCAGGCCTTTGACGCAGAGGAGCCGCCTAAAGGGATACCAGGCATCCAGGAGAACGCCATTGAAAAGGCAAACGAGACCATCTATCTGTGCGCGCGCCAAAACCTCTCGATGGCGGGCATGGGGACGACGGTGGTTTCGGCGGTGCTTCGCAAAGGGGTGCTTTATCTTTCACATGTGGGCGATTCACGCGCGTATCTATACCGTGACGGCGGCCTGGAGCTGCTCACCCGTGACCATTCTATGGTTCAGGCACTGGTGGAGAAGGGCTCGATCACCGAGGAGGAAGCCTACCGACATCCCGGCAAAAACCTCATCACCCGGGCGCTGGGCGTGGGCCCGAAGGTGGAGGCGGAATCTGTGGCGGTGCATATCAGGCAGGGGGACGTTGTGCTGTTGTGCAGCGACGGCCTCAGTAATTATGTCACCCAGGAAGAAATGGCCGCCGTCATGCGGGACAAGCCTTTTTTTGAAGCGGCCGGGGCGCTGGTGGATGCGGCGCTGGACGCCGAAGGGCATGACAATATTACGGCGCTGCTGATCATGGCAGAGACAGAGGCGGAGGAGACGACATGGACACACTGATTGGAAAAAAGATAGACGGGCGTTATCAGATAGAGGCGCTGGTGGGCGTGGGAGGCATGGCCAACGTATACCGCGCAAACGACCTTGCCGCCCAGCGTCCGGTGGCCGTCAAAATCCTGCGGGAAGAATTTTTACAGAATGAAGAGTTGGTACGCCGCTTCAAAAACGAATCACGAGCCATCTCGCTTCTCGACCATCCCAATATCGTCAAGGTGTACGACGTCAGCGTTTCAGACAGGCTGCAGTACATTGTAATGGAGCTGGTGGACGGCATCAATCTCAAGGAATACATGGTGCAGCGGAAAGAGAAGCTGAGCTGGAAGGAAGCCGTCCATTTTGTAACCCAGATACTGGAGGCGCTGCAGCACGCCCATGAAAAGGGCATCGTCCACCGGGACATCAAGCCCCAGAACATCATGCTGCTGCAGAGCGGCCAGATCAAAGTGATGGATTTTGGTATCGCGCGTTTTTCACGCGCCGGGCTGCAGACCATGACCGATAAAGCCATGGGCTCGGTACATTACATCAGCCCTGAGCAGGCGAAAGGCGACGTGACGGACTGCCGGGCCGACATCTATTCAGTGGGCGTCATGCTGTACGAGATGCTGACGGGGCAGCTTCCGTTTGATGCCGACACCCCGGTGAGCGTGGCCATCAAACAGATATCGGATAAGCCGCGCAGCCCCCGTGAACTGAAACCTGAAATTCCGCCCGCGCTGGAGAGCATCGTCTTACGGGCTATGGAAAAAGACCCCCAGCGGCGTTACCAAAACGCGGAGGAAATGCTGCGGGATATTGCCAGGTTTAAGCAGGACCCCAGTATCAGCTTTGAGTATAAATACATTCAGGACGATGCGCCAACGAGGTATATCGATCAAGTGGTAGGAAAAGCAAACAAAGCCGGACAGGCAGGCAGGCCCACGGGCGCCAAAGCCCCGGCAAAAAAGAAAAACCAGAAAAAAAGCCGGTATCTGCTGCCCATTTTAGCGGGCATGGCGGTTGCCTTTGCCTTGGGCGCGCTGATTTTGATCTATATGATCTTTAAATTCAGCGGAAACCCGCTTTTTAACGATACGGAAACGGTGCCGCTGCCCGATTTCAGCGGGATGACCCGCAGCGAGATAGAGCAGAAAAAGACGGACGGCGAATATAAATTCACCTTTATTTATGAAGAGGTGTATCAGGATTCAGACACCTACCCGGTGGGCACGATTTACGACCAGAACCCCAAGCCCCCGAAAACAGTAAAGGAAGACGCGAAGATCAAATTAAAGATCAGCAAAGGCGTGCAGGAAGTTGTCGTACCCGATGTGACGAACTACAGCAAGGCCGACGCGGAGAAAGCGCTGAGCGCGGTAGGGCTGAAGGTTATGACCTATCAAAAGGCGGATACCAGCGTGGCGCTGGGAAATGTGATTTATACTGAACCGGCCGCGAATACCACCGTCAAATACGGCGACCGTATCACGGTATATATCGCCGCTGAAGCTGTGGCGAACCGGGAGGTAGAGGTGCCTGACCTCACCAATCTGCTGGTCAATTCTCCTGAAATGCTGCAAAAACTGAATGAAAAACAGCTTACCCGGGGAAATATCAGCAGTGTGCCGAATTCCGCCCCGGTAGGGACGATCATCCAGCAGGAGCCGCTGCCGGGAGAAAAAGTAAAAGTGGGCACCCGGGTCAACCTGATGATCAGTTCGGGAGAGACGATCAAAACCTTTAACCTGACCATCTATCTGGATAAAAACGTCAAGGAGGGCGAGACGTATACGCTGAGCGAGGGCAGCTCGATCACCCGCAGTGCTAACCCGGCGGGCGATACCCTTGTCGTCGCGCTGCGGGGCAGGGCATCGGACAGCTTGCAGACCTTCACGTTGACAGGGCCGGATAATTATCAGAGAGACTATGTCGTCGATTGGGGTGTGGTTGCCGACGGCGCGGGAGATACCATCACGATACAAGGGCCGCCGCCGGTCTCCTCCAGTATCGCGCCGCCCGTTTCCTCCAGTG